>JAZQOI010000042.1:0-9116 GCA_045627745.1 Lachnospiraceae bacterium
AACACATACAATTTCCATGTACTGGCTTCGATTCCGCGAATTGGTACAATTGGAAAGAATCACATTCAGAGCAGATTTAGGTTATCTATAAATCTGCTCTATTTAACTGCTCTGAATCTGATACTTTCCTAGTAAATTATATCACACAGGTTAAGGAATGATAAGTCATTGTTTACCATATTTGGTAATAGGTGTTATAATCAATGTGTATGGTCATTTGGCCGCGCAAATGTAACAGAATGGAAGGAATAAGCAATGAAGTATGTCCACATAAAACAAATTAAAGGAACGAAAAGTCTGTATGGAAGCTTTTTATATATTACACTGCTTCCGTTGATCCTTTTTGGTGTGGTGATTATGATTTACAGTTCGCTTAACCTTACTAAGAATATACAAACTGAAATGTGTAATAATTTGCGTAACGTAGGTGTATCTGTACTGACAGCCTTTGATGTTTTATATGAGGGTGACTACAATGTTATAGTTGTTGGGAACGAAGTGGAGCTATACAAAGGCGATGTATTATTAAGTGGTGATTATACTATTCTTGACCATATTAAGGAAGAAACCAATGTGGATATTACCATATTTTTCTATGATACCCGTGTGCTTACGACTATTATGGATAAGGATGGAAATAGATTTATTAATTCAGGGGCAAATGCAACTATTCTTAATGACGTAGTAATTGGTAAAAACAGTAATTTTTATACAAAGGCACAGATTGATTCCAAACAGTATTTTGCGTATTATCAGCCTATTTTTTCCGAGGATGGAAAAACTACACTGGGAATGATAGGGCTTGCTACACCTGCAAAAGAGGTTTCTTCAATGGTTAGACAATCTGTTTTGCAGAATATTCTTATAATGCTGCTTGCATTGTTAATTACCACCTTTGCCATACTTCATTTTTCATCAGGTATAATCAGTATTATTAAGAAAAT
The DNA here is from genome assembly GCA_045627745.1 of Lachnospiraceae bacterium. GTDB lineage: Bacteria > Bacillota > Clostridia > Lachnospirales > Lachnospiraceae > UBA2868. The sequence goes on from JAZQOI010000042.1 coordinate 945, forward strand.
CATGACTTTTTTGGGACAGATTGCAGAGGGGGATTTGTCAGCAGAGCTTGACCAGGTGGTAATGGATAGACCTGACGAGCTGGGAGAAATGGGACGTTTGTCAGTCAAGCTTCGTGGTTCCTTGCGTAAGCTTATAGAAAAGGATGCACTGACCGGTATATATAACAGAAGATATGCTCAGAATCGCCTTAAGGAAATAATGGATAAGGGAACCGGCTTTTCTATTGCTATAGGAGATATTGATAATTTTAAGAATTTCAATGATAAGTATGGTCATGAATGCGGGGATGTGGTTCTTAAGGAGGTCTCAAGAACCCTGAGTGATAGTATGAGAGCAAATGGTTTTGCTGCAAGATGGGGTGGCGAGGAGTTTTTACTGGTTTTTGAGAACATAGATGATTTGGCTGCTGCAGCCGCTACTGAGAACATCCTTGATAGAATACGTGAAAGACTGGTTGAATACAATGGGGAGGTACATGCTGTTACAATGTCCTTTGGTGTTGTAGGAGGTCGTTTTCAGTTGAGTCTTGATGAGAATATTAATAATGCAGATGCGTTGCTTTACGAAGCCAAGGTAGGCGGAAGAAATCGCGTAGTAAGTGGTTAATGGTGAATCGTTTTTGAATCAGGTATTGTTTTGGGTTAACGGTAGTGATTGAGCAGCAACGAATAATAAGGAGTCGACTATGACAAGACAGGCAAAATCATACGTGGAAAAGTGGGAGCCCATTGATACAATATGCGGCTTTGATGTAAGACCTGGAATTTTTGATAAGATGGGGGCCAATATATTCAGTAAAGGTGTTAATTTTACTGTTTACTCTATGCAGGCTACAGGATGTACACTTAATCTTTTCAGACACAGGGAAACAAAGCCCTTTGCAAGAATTAAATTTCCTGATTCCTACAGGGTAGGTAAGGTATATTCTATGTTTATTTTTGATTTGGATTATAAAAATATTGAGTATGCCTATTCCTTTGAGGGTCCCTATGAACCTGAAAAGGGTTTGATTTTTGATAAGGACAGATTTGTTCTTGACCCATACGCCAGGGCTGTTGCCGGACAGAGTGTATGGGGAGATAAGCTGGAGGATGCGGACTTTTTTAAGGCGAGGGTAGTTCATACAGAGTTTGACTGGGGTGATGAGGTTGCCCCCAGGCTTAAGATGCAGGACCTTGTTATATATGAAATGCATGTGCGTAATTTTTCAATTGACAGTTCTTCTAAGGTCAAGCATCCGGGAACCTTTCGTGGAATAAGAGAAAAGATTCCCTATCTTAAGGAGCTTGGTGTTAACTGTGTGGAGCTGATGCCTGTTTTTGAATTTAATGAAATGCTTAATGAACGTGAGATTGACGGGGTAAAGCTTCTTGAATGCTGGGGCTATAATACTACCTGCTTTTTTGCTCCCAAAACCGTATATGCTTCCAAGCCGGAATATAATCATGAGGGAACGGAGCTTAAGGAATTAATAAGAGAGCTTCATAATAATGGAATAGAGGTTATTCTTGATGTTGTATTAAATCATACAGGAGAAGGCAATGAACATGGACCCTTCTTTTCCTTTAAGGGACTTGATAATAATTTATATTATATGCTTACTCCTGATGGAAAATATTATAATTTCAGTGGTTGTGGAAATACACTTAACTGTAATCAGCCAATTGTTCAGCATATTGTAAGAGAGTGTTTAAGATACTGGGCTATTCAGTACAGAGTTGATGGCTTCAGATTCGATCTTGCTTCTATTCTGGGACGAAATGAAGATGGAACTCCCATGAGCAAGCCTCCTTTAATACAGAGTCTGGCTTTTGATCCTGTTCTTGCAGATGTTAAGCTTATAGCAGAGGCCTGGGATGCAGGTGGTCTCTATCAGGTAGGACAATTCCCTTCCTGGAACAGATTTTCTGAATGGAATGGTAAATATCGTGATGATTTGCGACGTTTTCTTAAGGGCGATGACGGAATGGCGCAAGAGGCAGCTATAAGACTTTGCGGCTCTCTTGATTTGTACCCTGAAAATGTTAACAGCAGAAATGCATCCGTTAATTTCTTATCCTGCCATGATGGTTTTACTTTGTATGATTTGTACAGCTACAATAACAAACACAATGAAGGTAACGGATGGAATAATACCGATGGTGCTGATGATAACAACAGTTGGAACTGCGGTATAGAGGGTGCTACTGATAATGAAGAGGTTTTAAGCCTTAGAAAGAAAATGGTAAAAAATGCGGTAGTTGCCCTTATGATGAGCAGAGGAACTCCAATGTTCTTTATGGGAGATGAATTTATGAATACCCAGTATGGCAATAACAACGCCTACTGTCAGGATAATAAACTGTCCTGGCTCGATTGGAGAATGCTCGAAGAAAACAGAGATACGTTTGAATTCTTCAAATACATGATTGATTTTAGAAAACGTCATGTGGTTATTAGAAGAAACGCGGATTTTTGTTCACTGGGCTTTCCGCAGGTAAGCACTCATGGAATTGTACCGTATATGGAAGAGTATACCTACGAAAGTAAGCAGGTTGGAGTAATGTATGCCGGTAGCGTTAACAAAAAGGATGATATTGTTTTTGCTATGTTTAACAGCTACTGGGAGGATATAGATGTTGAATTGCCGGGATTACAGGGCTTTGGTAAATGGGTTCGTGTAGTTGATACGGGACTTGAAGAAGCTGTTAAGAAGCATACATTAACCTCAGGTAAATATAGAATGAAAAAAAGAAGCGCCATTGTACTTGAATATAAAAAGAATTAGTTATTAGGAGTATGTAATGGATAATAAGTTGCTTAATGACGGTTTGATAAGCAGAGTGAAGCTATATGCAGCAGTATTTTGTATTTTTTGTGCTTCTCTTGGAACAGCTTTGGTTTTTGAAACCGTCAAATCCAATAAGTTGAATCATCGTTTATTTGAAAATCAGCAGAATTATAATGCCTATGCAGATATGGTTGCACTGTTTAGGGAGGGGGCTGATAACCTTGTTGAGAATTCCAGAAGATATGCAGTGCTGGGTGATTCTAAATATTTAGATGAATATTTTAAGGAATATAATGAGGAACAGCACAGGGAGAAGTCACTTTTGATACTTGAAGACCTTAATCTTTCCGAGGATGAAAAGGCCTTTATTACTGAGGCATACGAAGAGTCTGTGCAGTTAACCGAGATTGATTTACATTCCATGACTTTGCAGGCTGTAATTTTGAATCAGGATTTTGATAGTCTGCCGGAGGCTATTTCCTATTATGAAATTCCTCAGGTAGAAAACAATTTGCCTAAAAATGAAAAAACAGAATTGGTTAAGAAGCTTGTGTTCGATAATCACTATGAAAAACACAGAGCAGCAATTAATGCTAATCTTGCAGGATTTACAGAGAATGTACTGAATAAGAAGCTTGAAACCATAAAGGAGATTGATAAAGAGCTTACATTGTCTGTTAAGTATCAGCATGTACTGATATTTTTACTTTTGATGCTGGTGCTTGTTACTGTACTGTTAATGCTTCGTTCTAATCGTTTGGCTGACGAACACAGGAAGGAAATAGCAGCACTTAACAAAAAGATTAATGATTTAAACGGTGAGATGAATGAGGCATATGAAGTGGCAGAGAGGGCTAATGAAGCAAAAAGTGAGTTCCTGGCCAGAATGTCCCATGAACTTCGTAGCCCTTTAAACAATATTATCGGTATGGCTGAGCTGGGTGTCAGACGTGCGGAGGATTCGAAAAAGGTTAAGGATTATTTTGAACAGATTAACTGTTTTTCAATTGAATTGCTCGATATGGTAGATGATGTTTTGGATATGAGCCGAATTGAGAGAGGAACAACAGAAATAAGAACTAATCCTATGGTTATTACCAACTTTGTGGATAACTGTATTAATATGGTGTCTGCTAAGCTGAACGATTCCGGGCTTGCGATTTTTAGAGAATATGAAAATTTAGATAAAGTCACCATACTTGGTGATGAGCTTCATCTTAGACAGATTTTTTCTAATATTTTAGACAATTCAATCAAATTCACACCTAAGGGCGGAAGAATATTCTTTAGAATATTTGAGGAAACAAGAGATGATAATTTTATAAATTACCGTTTTGAAATACAGGATACCGGTGTGGGAATGAGTGAACAGTTTTTATCTCATCTGTTTGAAAACTTCTCACAGGAAGCCAGAGGAAGCAAGAACAAATACAGTGGTACCGGTATTGGTATGAGTATTGTTAAGTATTATGTGGAGCTTATGGGGGGAAGTATTGAGGCTGCAAGTAAGCTTAAACAGGGTACGACTTTTACAATTAATATTCCCTTTGAATTATACAAAAACTTTGGCGTTATTAATGACGAAGAAGATTCATTAAGATTATCCGGAACAAATATCCTATTGGTTGAAGATAATGAAATTAACCTTGATATTGCAAGAGAGCTTCTTGAGGAAGAGGGAGCTTCTGTTGTTCCGGCAGAAAACGGTCTTATTGCTCTTGAATTATTTAAGGCTTCAAAAGAAAATTCCTTTGATGCTATCCTTATGGATATTTCCATGCCGATTATGGATGGATTTACAGCCTCCAGAGAAATACGTAATCTTACAAGAACGGATTCTACTAATGTTCCGATTATTGCTATGAGTGCGGATATTCTTGAAAGCGATGCGCCCCTTGTGTATGATGCGGGAATGGACGCATACCTTACCAAGCCTGTAAATATTAATTTACTTGTAAAAACTATTCTTGATTGCATGAAAAAGAATACTTCTGACCTTATGGACAAGCTTGAACAGGCACTTAAGGATGCTAATATGGATGCTCTGACGGGAATTAAGAATAGAAATTCCTTTGAGCTTACTACCGGAAATATTGATAATGAGATAAAGTCAGGGGAGAAGGTTGAATTTGCCATTGTATTATGCGATGTTAACGGTCTTAAGTACATTAATGATAATGTAGGTCATGAAATGGGTGACAAGCTGTTACTCAATTCCTGTCGTTATATCTGTAAGATATTTGCTCACAGCCCTGTATTTAGAATCGGTGGTGATGAATTTGTGGTTATCATGCGCGGTGAGGATTACAATAATCGTGATATGCTGATGGCTTCAATATATGAAAACATGACCAGTGAAAACTATATTCCGGAGGACGTTGAGAATGTTTCCTTTGCTGCCGGTATGGCGGTTTATGATCCTGATATTGATAAGGATACAACAGATGTATTTAAACGTGCTGATGCAGAGATGTATGAGCATAAAAAAACTATTAAAGGGGAGGATAATATCAGGTAAAATTTTCTGAGTTTATAAATTTTTAATAATTTCACTCGTCACATATAATTGCAAAAGTGACACGAATAAGATAAACTAAATCTGTGGGGGCATTAGAATAGTAAGTTATATTTAGTATTCATTTTTGCTCTGTTACCGGTCAGGGACTGGACAGTAGCATGTTATAGGGTGCTCGGGAGGTTTTTTGTATGCACAGATTTTTAAGAGGATTTCTTTCAATAGCAATATGTATCTGTATGATTATTCAGCTTAATGGGGTGGATGTCTATGCAGATACTTTTTTATTGGAGGAATGCAGCTTGGATTCCGAAAATATAGATATGTCTGAAAATGGTAATGAAGAGGGTGAGGATTCTTGGGAGCTTACTTTCGAGAATGAAATTGGGGAAGAACTGTCCGTTATTACAGATGAAGCCGATGATTGCATAAAGACTGAGGCTGTTGAAGAGGTGATAAAAGAGGATGAAAACGAAGAATACTCATCCGATGATAATGAAGCATCTTACAACGAAACAGATTATTTCGGTGCAAACCCGGATATTTTTAATCCGGAATATTATCATATTGTAGAGAACAAGGACAGTGTAAGAATAGATGCCTATAATCCGGAATTCATTAATTCAGGTTTGTCTGAAGAACCGGGTAGATTAGGCATTATAGTTCAGGTTGACTTGAAGAATGCTGTTTATCTTGATACCTATGAAGCGGTTGAAAAGGCTTTTTCCAATGCAATTATTAACAGAAATGATAAATTAGCTGTTAAAATTCCTACAAGAATTCTTAATAATGGTTCACTTGCAAGCTTCTACAGTAAGTTATATGCAAATGTAGTTATGGATGATGGCGTTACTACAAATCCAAAGCTTGGAGATTATTTTGTATCAAATATGTCTGCTTCCACTATGGTAGGACAGGTAAACAGCGAATACTGCTATATGACAGTGTATTTTCAGTATCCTATTACTACAATAGAAAATTCAGAACTGGAGAAAAAAATAACAAGTATTCTTTCTAAGTTAGAGCTTGAGGGATTGGATAGCTATAATAAGATTTGTGCTATTCATGATTATTTATGTAAAAATATTAAATATGAAAATGATAATACAAATAAATGTCATACTACGTATGCTGCTCTTGTAACCGGAAAATGTGTGTGCCAGGGCTATGCTTCGGCTTTCTACAGATTATGTAGGGAAGCAGGTGTTCCCTGCAGATATGCAAGCGGTACTGCTGATGGCGGCGCTCATGGCTGGAACTATGTAAGGCTTAGTGATAAGTGGTATCTTGTAGATGTTACCTGGGATGACAGCCTTGAAAGTAAGTCATATTTTCTTAAGGCTGAAAAGAAAATATCCACTCATAAGAGAACTTCACCGAAGGATTTCTTTAATTCAACAACAAATGTTCTTGCAACAGGAGATTATAAGTACAACGGAAGTGATGAACAACTTATTTCCTTGAATGTTGATCCTGAGGCAGATTACAGTATTAATTATGTATTAAACGGTGGAAACAATAATACTTCCAATCCCAGGAGCTACAAGCCTACACAGAAGATTACACTTAAGAGTCCCACACGTACCTGTGCTGTATTTAAAGGCTGGTATAGGAATTCTGATTTTTCCGGCTCTAAGGTGACTACTATTCCAAAGGGCAGTACAGGTGATATTACACTTTATGCCAAGTGGTCGGAATACACCTATAAGCTTGTATACAATAAGAATGCTAAGAATGCAAAGTCAACAGCCAAAACCCAAAAGGGAATTTCTTATTCACAGAATGTAAGTCTGTGTGACGCAGGCAGCGTTGTAAGATCAGGATATACCTTTGTAGAATGGAACACCAAGGCAAACGGCAAGGGAACTTCCTACAAGCCGGGAGCAAATGTATCAAAGCTTACCAAGAATAATAATGGTACAGTGACTTTGTATGCTATATGGAAAATCAATACCTATTCGGTTAATTACATAGTGAATGGTGGTATAAATAACAGCTCAAATCCTGTAACACATACAGTGGCCGTTGGACCTAAGCTTAAGAGCCCTACAAGAACAGGGTATACTTTTGCAGGATGGTTTACATCATCTAATCTTTCGGGCAAAAAAGTAACAACAGTACCTAAGACAGCAGCCAATATTACTCTATATGCAAAATGGAAGGCTAATTCTTATTCGGTAGTATATAGTGCAAATACCAAGTATGCCGGTGGCAAGGTATCCGGGAAAATGGCAAAAATGTCCGGACTTAAATATGACAAGTCATACCAGGCAAAGCCAAATAAATTTGTTAGTAAGGCAGGAAAAAGCTTCGCCGGTTGGAATACCAAGGCAGATGGAACAGGAACATGGGTGTACAATGAAGGACAGATTAAGAATCTTACTACCAAGAACAAGGGTAGTGTAACGCTATACGCCCAGTGGACTGATGCACCTGCACAGGAAGATTTATTGATTTTTAGCTATCTGCTGGACAATGAGTAGTATTGTAATTGTGTAGTGCTTTAATTAAATATTTGATACTTATAAACCTCGCACTGAATACAGTGTGAGGTTTTTTTGCAAGATGAATCAAGTAACTGTGTGAAAAACCGTATATTTAGACCTTTCTCATTTACATGCAAAGTAAACATAATCACTATAAAACACACAAAAAAGGGAGTAATTTTTTATTTACAACATATTGTGGTTTTATATTTAATGTTGTACAATTAAGAACTGGGTAATAATATACAATGTATTAAAGATATGATACCAGGGTCAAAAGGTCATGCTGACTCGTCGTGCTTGCACGTAAGAGGCTGTATGCACCTTTATGACCCGCCAAAACATGAAAAAGTAGCCATTTTTTGCAGAAAAATGAGCGGATTTTGAATGTTTTGAGGAT
>JAZQOI010000043.1:0-4665 GCA_045627745.1 Lachnospiraceae bacterium
ATATTAAAAAGCTGAGGAAGCTCATCAATAGAAGTCTTTCTCATGAATTTTCCAACCTTAGTAACTCTGGCGTCATCCTTGGTAGTCCAGCCACGTTCCTCGTCTGTAACCTTCTGAACGACCATTGATCTGAACTTATACATTTTAAACGGCTTATTATGAAGTCCAATTCTTTCCTGTTTGAAGATAATAGGACCTTCACTTGTGAGTTTAACCGCAATTGCACAAATCAGCATTACAGGACTTGATAGAATTATTCCTATTAATGCACCAAGAATATCCATAGCACGTTTTACGAACTGATTAATTGCATTATTAAGAGGAACATATCTTATATTAATAACTGGAAGTCCAAGTACATCCTCTGTATACGGATTTGATGGAACAAGTGAATTATAGTCAGGTATGAATTTCGTGTGTACACCGAATTTTTCACATACATCTACGATTTCGCCAAGCTTTTCATAATCCTTAAGCGCTATTGTAATCGCAACCTCATCAAGCTTGTTCTCAGGAAGAATATATTTTAAATTATCAATTCCTCCTACTACCTTAACACCCTTATACATAGTGCCTCTTGGAACTGTATCATCCAAAATACCTCGAATAACATATCCCCACTGAGGATTCTGATTAATTCTCGTAATATATTCTTCAGCTGCTGTTGAATATCCAACCAGAAGCACATATTTTTGGTTATAACCTTTTCTTCTAAAAGTTTGAAGTATTGACCTTATTAATGATCTTACCAAAGTGGTAAGCACTAAATTCAGGAAATAGAAAATTGCCAGCATACTTCTTGAAAGATCATACTGCTCTACCAAAAAGAGTATCATCATGAAGATAACTATGCCGACTGTATTAGCCTTAAAAATTCCGAAAAGCTCATACCTTCGCATCGTTGCACGCTTAGGCGCATACATGTTGAACATATAATAAAGCACAACATACAATGGTACCAAAAACCACAAAACGCCAAAATATGTATCTTTGTCCAGGGTTCCAACTGTAGGATTTTCCTGTGAGAATCCCGTTGCGAACTTAAGATACCATGCTAAAAGATATGATATTGCAACAACTACCGCATCGACTACTAAATGAAGTCGATTGAATAGCTTCTGATTATCCTTAATCATATATATTCCTAACTGTAAGTATTAACATACTTCCTTATATCTAAACAAAACGTCGTATCATATTTCCAATCAGTTTAAATTCTATAATAATATATCTTCCCAATCTTTTAAACCTAAACTTGATTTTATGTGCTTTACATTCTTCTTTATGACACATCGAAAAACCGTCTTTTATTCCTCTAAAATATGTTTTTCCAAGACCCTTTCGAACGAAAAACATCCATTTAACAAAATATCCTAAAAGAAGAAGCGGAAGATTAACTATTTTTTGGAGTAATGGCATATTCTTATATATAAGATATATGCTGTTTCTTGCTGAATGTATCACCTTGAATTCATTATACCTCGAGCCAGAAAATCCGCTTCCGGCGTGGTATATTAAAGAATTCATATCTGCATAATTCTCATAGCCGAAGATATTGGCTCTGTAGCCTAAATCTACATCCTCAAGATACGCGAAATGATTTTCATCAAACAGTCCTATCTCATCTAAGACTGACTTTCTGTATATGGAAGCCCCGCCACACGAAGAAAATACTCTGTGAAGTCCCTGGTATTTTGATGCATTTTTGTCTTTTCCTATAGCGAAAGCCCATCCAAGCGCACAATAGAGGTCTCCTGCGCTGTCTATTTCATCCGGATTCTGCATTTTCACCATTTTAGACTGAACGGAAAACGCCTTTTCGAATTTTTCCATATCCTTTTCAAGTACTTCTATAGCATCTTCTTTGATAGTCGTATCATTGTTAAGTAAAAAGATATATGGTGTTGAAGCCGCCTCAATCCCTACGTTTACAGCATGGCAAAACCCTGTGTTTTCCTGAAGGGCTATAACCTTTACTTCCTTGAATTTTTCCAAAACAAGTTCTCTTGATCCATCCTCTGATCCATTATCTACCACAATAATATCAGTAGGAACCGTACTTGTTCTAAGCGATTCAAGACAGGCTTCAATATATTTAATTCCATTGTAATTCGGAATAACAACTGTGGTTTTAGACATCTTTGCTTCTCACTATAACCTTCGGATCATATACGAACTTGAAACCATTCATTCGCATTATTTCACTAAATTTAATACTTAAAGCCTTAATATCCTTTGAAAGATCAGGCTCCTCATTAAGAAGTTTACTAAGCACCCTTACTGCTTCATCAGATGGTATCATACTCTTGACATTAACATATGGAATTTCCATCTGGCATGCTGCCCTGTGAAGATATCCACCTGAAAAGTGTTTATTAAGCCCCTTAAACATAATCTCTTTATCTTCATCATAAATACCATCTACAACAGTATTATGATTATCTATTATTCTTAAACCTATAGCTCCTACTTCTTTTCTCTGGGCAAAGATATCAGTCTCGTACTCAACGTAGAAAAATCCTACATGAGGTAGCTCATGAACCGTCCCCTTGATATTCTCTCTAAGAAGATAGTCCTCAACAGCTCTTTTTCCTGCAAGATATGCATACTCTTTACTTTTAGGATTAGCCGCTGTCGACATTTCATGACATCTCCAGTGATAAAGGACCTTGGATATATTGCCAATAACCTTCTCATATTCCTGTCCATATGTCTTCTTAAGTGAAGAAACAGCCCGTAATAGAAGGTCATGATCCTGCGCACCATCATATTCCTTCCTGAATCCAAGTGATTTTAAAAGTTCACTCTCCATGCAAAGGAAATGACATATATAGTTATTAGACATTAATAAATCAAGATTAAATGAAGGCTTGATATTAGGCTCAAAATACTGTGAATTGTCAGAATTAGTCTTATCCTCATCAGAATATACGACCTTAATTTCCAATCCCTCTGCCTTCTTATTCATGATATACTGTGCGAACTCAAAAAGTGCGTCACACGTTAATATATCATCATGATCCAAAAGCGCTATATACTCCTTCGTACAGTGCTTTAAGCCTTCATTGGAATTGCCTGAAATTCCATCATTATTCTGAAGGCGAACATACTTAATTCTGGAATCGCTAAACTCACCAACAACCTTTTGGACGCAGTCTGTCTTTGATGCATCAGCTATGATAAGTTCCCAGTCCGGATAAGTCTGGCCAAGAACTGAATTAATCAAATCAAGAAGATACTCTCTTTTCGTTTCATACGAAGGAACAAGAATGCTGAATGAAACATCCATATCCTTTGACTTTAAAATTTCCTCTTCTCTTTTCGTATCGCTGACTGGTACAAATATATAGGGATCCTTTTTATTTTCTTCAAGCCTTTCCTTGACCGCATAGTATCCCTTGATGAGACCATTACGTTTTATGAAATTGATAGTTTTGCCTATATTTCCCATACTAATAATAAAGTCCGCTTGCAATGCCGCAAGCGGACTTATCAATCAAATAATTATACTAATGCTTTAACAGCTTCTGTTAATGCTTCTACCTTAGCCTTGGAATCCTCTAAAGAAGTTCCCTTAACACCCATGTAGAACTTAATCTTAGGCTCAGTTCCTGAAGGACGTGCACAGCACCATGAATCCTCAGTAAGATCAAAGTAAAGAACATTCGATGTAGGAAGACCTGTCTTGGTAACCTCACCAGTTTCATTATCAACAATCTTATCAAGCTTGTAGTCACGAGCCTTTAATACCTTTAATGAACCAAATTCCTTAGGAGAGTTAGTTCTAAGCTTATCCATAATTTCCTGAATCTGCTTAGCACCATCCATACCCTTCAATGTGATGGTGTACTGTGTCTCTTTGTAATAACCATACTTCTCGTAGAGGTTAATCATCTGATCCCATACAGTTAAGCCATTCTTCTTACACCATGCAGCCATCTCGCAAAGACACATTACTGCAACAACAGCATCCTTATCTCTTGCATGAGTTCCTGCAAGGCATCCATAAGACTCTTCAAGACCGAATACGTAATTATATGTATTATTCTGTTCGAATAACTTAATCTGCTCACCGATGTACTTAAATCCTGTTAATACCTCGATGAATTTTAAGTTATAATCTTCTGCTATAGCCTTAGCCATATTGGTTGTAACAATAGTTGAAACCATGGCTGGATTCTTAGGCATAATGTTCTTATTAGTTCTTTCACGAAGAATGTATTCAGCAATAAGCATTCCTGACATATTTCCAGTGAAAGGAATGTACTCACCGCTCTTAGTATCTAATGCATAGATTCCAAGTCTGTCAGCATCAGGATCTGTTGCAAGAATAATATCTGCATTCTTTTCCTTAGCAAGCTTAAGTGCAAGTGTGAATGCCTTAGGATCTTCTGGATTAGGATACTCGAGTGTAGTGAAGTTAGGATCTGGCATTTCCTGTTCCTTAACTACATACACATTCTTAAATCCAAGTTCACTAAGAATTCTTCTTACTGGAACATTTCCTGTACCATTAAATGGTGAGTAAACAATCTTAATATCATCAGCAACCTCTTTAATGATATCTTCATTAATGATCTGCTTTTTAAGTTCTACCATATATTTGTCATCGATTTCTGAACCAATAACATTATATAAGCCCTTAGCCTTAGCATCTGCCAGATC
>JAZQOI010000044.1:0-53269 GCA_045627745.1 Lachnospiraceae bacterium
ATGATGTTGGGGTCAAAAGGTATTTTGCCCCCCAACGATACCGGATTTCTCCGCTCTACGAGCTCTCGAAATCCTCAAAACATTCAAAATCCGCTCATTTTTCTGCAAAAAATGGCTACTTTTTCATGTTTTGGCGGGTCATAAAGGTGAATACAGCCTCTTACGTGCAAGCACGACGAGTCAGCATGACCTTTTGACCCTGGTATCATTATATAAAATCATCGGTTTATGATGTGCCCCTGTCAGGTAGACAGATTAATATTAAAATAAGTGTTTAGTGAATGACCATACTTTGTACGAGGTATGGTCATTATTCATAACCGTTATCAATACAATGACTGACCTTATGTTATCTGGTTTTCTACCACCTTAAGAGCCCTTTTAAAGGAGGGGATTGCAAGCAAAATCAAGGTTAATAGCATTTCCCCGAAAAGATATAATCCGTTGTAGCAGGCAGAGTATAGAAAAACGCCCATGTTATAGTCTGCTGCACAAGATCCAAAAAAAACAACTCCGGATAGAAAAGAGAATACAAATCTTCCAAGTACACCCGTAATATATCCGGTTGTTAATCCATTATTTTTTCCATAGAATATGCCCGATAATCCAAGAGCTCCATAGGCAAGAATATAATCCATAATAAGCTGTATAGGATGAATAATATAGGGATTTAAACATAATTGAAGACAGCCAAAGGCAATTGCCGATAATAATCCTGTTCTTAAACCAAACCAGTATCCGATTAGTGCAATAAAAAACATACTAAATAGTGTAATGCTTCCACCCATAGGCATTTTTATTATGGAAATATAGCTACATACAGTAGAGAGAGAAATTGCAAGGGAAGAAAAAGCCAGTTTTTTTGAATTGTAATTTTTAGTGGCTTTCTTTCCTGTAAAATAGAATATTCCCAGTAATATTAAAAGAATTATAAGTATTATTGTGCAAAATCCTAAGGTATTTGGAACATAATATGAACCACTATCTGTATTGATTTCTGTAAGAAAGATTGTATACATAAAAAAACCTCCCAAATGGCGGAGGTTACATTACTATAAGCTAATTAATTGGTGTAATTAAGCTTCCTTACGCCGGTATTATCCGGTTCAAGTAATAAGGGTCAGAGTTAACTCTTCTCAGCAGTTGCGCCCCCAGCCAATTGATATATATAATTATTTGTTGTTACTGCTCAATATCTGACCAATAACAATTCTACGATATATTAGCATATATATTTATTTATGGTCAAGATATATGGTGTTATAATGTTAGTATCGTTAAATTATATATAATACGTCGAGGCGCATTTGAAATATAAAATGAATGGTGGAAATATGCAATTAAGAGAAATAAAACCCCTTACAGATACCGGCTTGGTTAAGGCAGTATATTCTACAATAGATAATTCAAGCTGGCATTGCAATGAGGAAAAGGATTACGATAATTATAAAGAATATGCACAGGAATTAGGTCTTGATGCAGGAAGGATGATAAGGATTCCCCAGACTCATTCATCCAAGGTAAGAGTAGTTAGTGATTGCCATGCCGGTGAAGGAATTATCAGACCGGTTTCTGTTGAAGGCTATGACGGAATGGTCACAAATGTATCAAAACTGATACTCACAACCGTGGAGGCAGATTGTGTTCCCGTATATATGCTTGACCCTGTTAAAAAAGTTATTGCAATGGTGCACAGTGGATGGAGAGGAACTGCAGGATTAATAACGGTGGATGCCATAAATACAATGGTTAAAGAATATGGTTCTTCATGTGAGGACATTCTTGTATGCTTAGGACCTTGTATATGTGGTAAATGCTACGAGGTTGGAGGAGAAATTAGAGAGGATTTTCTTAAGAATTACTCTTATTTGGAAACAGAAAGATTTTTTATAAAAAGAGAATCCTTAGAAGATAATAAATTTTCATTGGATATTCCAAGAGCCATAAAAATGTCTGTTATTAATGCCGGAATAAGAGAGTGTAATTTCTATGATGCTCCCTGTTGTACATACGAATCATTGGATTTGTGTTCCTGGCGACGTGATAAGGATGTAAGTCTTAGAATGTTGACAGGAATTATGCTTGTGTAAATTCAAATACGCCCAGGCGTATTTGACCGCAAGATGCGAGTTGCTCTTTATTTGACACATTCGTCTGCGCATCTTAGCGGTTCCCCGAAGGCTACTAACTGAGAAAAATAATAAACAGGAATATATTGCGAGGACTTAATCATGAATACAATTACTGAAGAGCTTGTTAAATTTCTTGATGAATCACCCTCTTGTTTTCATGCTGTAATGAACATAAGGAAGCTGCTAACAGGTTTTGAGGAGCTTAAGGAGAATGAGAAATGGAAGCTTGAATATGGAAAATCATATTATGTAGTGAGAAATGATTCTTCAATTATTGCTTTTCGCTTACCAAGGAAGACCTATTCAAGGGTGTTAATTATAGCTTCTCATAGCGATTCGCCTACATTTAAGCTTAAGACTAATGCCATTATTAAGGAGAACAATTATATTAAGCTAAATACTGAAAAGTATGGTGGTATGAATATGCTTAGTTGGTTTGACAGACCCTTAAGCATAGCAGGACGTGTTATTGTTAATTCAAATGGGACACTTCAGTCACGTCTTGTAAATATAGACAGGGATTCCTTAATAATTCCGTCGGTTGCCATACACATGAATCGTGATATTAATGATGGTTTTAAAATCAATCCTCAGGTGGATATGCTTCCCATATATGGAGCTAATATGGAAGATGTAGATTATCTTGATGCCGTTGCTTTTGAACTTAACGTTAATAAGGAAGATATATTAAGTGAAGATTTGTTCCTGTATATAAGACAGAAGGCAACTGTGTGGGGGATTAATGAAGAATTTATATCCTCAAAGGCATTAGATGATTTACAGTGTGCCTATACGACTATGAAGGGATTGGTTAATTCAGAGGTTCTAAGCGACAGTCTTAATATGTGCTGTGTTTTTAATAATGAGGAGGTTGGAAGTCTGTCACGCCAGGGTGCCGATTCTGATTTTCTTGAAAGGGTTCTTAACAGAATAAATGAGAATTTGGGAAATACTGTGGAGGATTTATATTGTGCCATCGCAAATGGATATATGATATCGGCAGATAATGCTCATGCAATTCATCCGAATCATTCAGAGCATTCAGACCCCACAAATAAGCCTATGATAAATAAGGGAATTGTGATAAAGAGAAATTCCGCCAATAAATATACAACCGATGCTGATTCGGAAGCAATGCTTATAAAGTTGTGTAAGGATAACAACTTAGAGTTTCAAAGGTTTCATAATCGTTCTGATAAAGCTGGTGGTTCCACGTTGGGTAATCTGTTAAACAGACACATTTCTATTTCTTCTGTTGATATCGGACTACCACAGCTTGCCATGCATTCTGCTTATGAGACAGCCGGTACCAAGGATACAGAGGATTTAGCATACTTAGCCGAGAAGTTTTTTAGGATAAAATAAGAGCTTTATATATTCCGTACATTAAAATGGAACAGTTACAATTAAGCTTAACAGTAATAGAATATATGTTATAATAAGGTATTATATCTGAGAGATTATAACCTAAGGAATAAAGGGATAAAAAATGAATAACTTAAAAAACAAAAAGCTATGGATGTATACAGGGATTTGCCTTGTATTCTTAGCAACAATATTTATTATTGTAAAATCCTTTGTAATTACAGAAAAAGAACGTGCAATTGCCGAACAGGAAGCTCTTGCCAATCAAGAGCAGGATGATTTACAGGAGAATGAGGTCGATAAAGAGGATTTAAGTGTTTCGGAAAATGAAGCTTCAAAGAAGGATGATGAATCCATTCCTGAAGGTAAAATGAGAAGCTATTTATCAGGTCTGCTTGTTGACGAAGAAATTGGTAACAGGCGTCCTATTGCAGTTATGCTTAATAACCTAGAGGCTGCTCAGCCAATGTGCGGTGTATCAAGAGCTGATGTTGTTTATGAATATGTTGTAGAGGGCGGTATCACTCGTCTTATGGGATTGTTTGAGAATTATGATGATCTTGATAAGATAGGTTCGGTAAGAAGCTGTCGTGAATATTTTGTATATACGGCTCTTGAATTTGATGCAATATACTGTCATTATGGGCAGGCTGCCTATGCAGTGGATTTACTTGCAAGCGATTATGTAGATAATATGAATGGACTTGCCAAGGAAGGTGATGTTGTATATTACAGAACCACCGATCGTAAGGCACCCCACAACGCCTACACCAGTGTGGAGGGACTTAATGCAGGAATTGATATGTTGGGTTATCGTAGAGATCACTATGCTGATTTTTCAGGTAAATTCAATTTCTGTGATTTGGACGAAACAGTAACAATAGATAGCAAGCAGGGTATTCCCATTAAGCATATGGAGCCTAATTACAAGATAAATAAGCCCTGGTTCGAATATAATGAGGACAAGGAAAAGTATGACAGATACCAGTATGACGGTCCTCAGATAGATGAAATGACAGGGGAGCAGCTTGCCTATGATAATGTAATTTTTCAGTATAACAAGTGGGCACAGCTTGACCAGAAGGATTATCTTGCCTTTGACTGTCATTCAGGTGGTGTAATACAGTATTTTACCAAGGGAATGATGATGGTTGGTTATTGGCAGAGAGATATATCTAATGCCCATGATGGCAATTATGACTGCTGTCCCATTAAATATTACGATATGCAAGGTAATGAAATCAAAGTCAACAATGGTAAGACCTTTATTTGTGTAATTCAGGATACTGATATTGAAAACATTGTACTTGAATAGTTTGTTAAATAAATCCTTCCTGATAAATTCAGGAGGGATTTTTGTTACCGGTTAGGGACCAAACAGTAACGGATTTTTAATTCCGAGTGAATTGTAAGGATGGTGATTATATGATTTATACACTGACAATGAACCCTTCTCTTGACATGCTAGCTTACGTGGATGACTTTGAGCCGGGAAAAATCAATAGAACACATGGGGAAAAGGTGCTTCCGGGGGGAAAAGGTATTAATGTATCCCTTGTACTTAAAAATCTTAATAGGGAATCAGTTGCTCTTGGTTTCCTTGCCGGATTTGTAGGAGAGGATATAGAAAAGCTTCTTATGAGACAGGGTGTGAGAAGTGAATTTATTATGGCAAAAAACGGATTGTCGCGAATTAATGTTAAGGTTTTGGCAAAAGAAGAGACACAGATTAACGGACAGGGACCCCTTGTGGATAAAGATGATTTGGATTGTTTATTCAGGAAGCTTAAACAGCTTAATGAAAATGACTATCTTGTTATGTCCGGCAGTGTATGTAGGGATATGCAAAAGGATATATATGCAAGAATATGTGAAGAGGCAGGCAAGCTTAAGGTCAAGTGTATAGTAGATGCCACAGGGGATTTACTTACCAATGCTCTTGTGTATAAGCCCTTTTTAATTAAGCCCAACCTAGAAGAGCTTGGGGAAATATTCGGTAGTGAAATCGTAACTAACGAGGATGCTTTTTATTATGCTAAAAAGCTACAAAAAATGGGAGCGGAAAATGTAATTGTCTCTCTGGGGAAAAAGGGTGCAATAATGGTAGATTCTTTTGATAATAAGTATTTTGTTGAGGCTCCACAAGGTAAAGTCATAAATACAGTAGGTGCCGGAGATTCCTTGGTAGCAGGCTTTTTGTCAGAATATATAGAATCAAAAGATATGGAAAAGGCTTTAAAAACAGGAGTATATACAGGCTCAGCCTCAGCATTTTCTTCTGATTTGGCTACCTTAGAAGAGGTTAGGGCGTTACTATTTGGTTAGACCTAAGTAGGTATGCTATCTACCACTACACTGAACAGTAATTAAAGTAATTATTCAGTGTTAGGCCAAAGTACTTGCTGTTTGGGCCGTAAGAATATGATTTGATAGCAAAAATGCTTAAATTATAAAAATATAAAAAAATAAGCAAAAATATGATAGAATGGTATATTGAAGTTAAAAAATAAGAGAACTAATTGTATATGAAATTATAATCCAAGTAAGTACGGAGGAAGATTTATGAAAAAGACAGCACTTATCATGGCAGGTGGCAGAGGAGAGCGATTTTGGCCCAAAAGCAGAAAGAACCTTCCGAAACAGTTTCTGTCACTGACAGATGATGGCAAGACAATGATCCAGTTGACGGTTGAGAGAATACTTCCACTGGTAGATATGGAAGACATTTATATTGCAACCAATAAGGATTATAAGCCCCTTGTAATGGAGCAGCTACCTAAGCTTCCTGAGGAAAACATTCTGTGTGAGCCTATAGGAAGAAATACGGCACCTTGTATTGCTCTTGGTGCAGCTCATATTTCTAAAAAGTATGAGGATGCAGTTATGATGGTGCTTCCTTCCGACCATTTAATTAAATATGATGGTGTATTTCAGTCTGTTCTTGCAGATGCCTGTGAGGTTGCAATAAAGGGTGATAACCTTGTGACGGTTGGAATTACCCCTAATTATCCCGAAACAGGCTACGGATATATTAAGTTTATAAAAGATGATACAAACGGAAAGTCCGTAAAGGTTGATAAATTCGTAGAAAAGCCCATTCTTTCAGTGGCTAGGGAATATCTTGCTTCCAATGAATATTTATGGAACTCAGGTATGTTTATGTGGAAAATATCAACAATACTTGATAAATTCAAGAGCTTCCTGCCTGATATTTATGAAGGGCTTGTGAATATCAGGGATGTGGTAGGAACTGATAAATATGAAGAAGTATTAAATAAGCTGTTTCCTGAATTTACTTCTATCTCTATCGATTACGGAATTATGGAAAAGGCTGAGAATATTTATACTGTTCCGGGTGACTTTGGCTGGGATGATGTAGGCTCATGGCTGGCGGTAGAGAGAATTAAGAATATTAATGAGGATGGTAATGTTATTGATGGAAATGTTGTTACCATCAATACAAGTGACTGTATTATTCAGGGAGATGATAAGCTCATTGCTACAGTGGGACTTAAGGATATTGTAATAGTAGATACTAAGGATGCCACACTTATCTGTCATAAGGACAGTACAGCAGACATTAAGAAGGTACTTGAAAATCTTAAAAATTCTAATCGTAACGAATATATATAAGCGAGGATACTTATGAAATTCAATAAATATACTATAAAAACAATTACTGATGCAGAGGATATTATCGGTTCCACCCTTGCAGATTTGGGAATTGAAGGAATTGAAATAGAGGACAAGATTCCCCTTACAGATAGAGAAAAGGCTGCCATGTTTGTAGATATTCTTCCCCAGACGGAAAGTGATGATGGTATTGCATATATTAGCTTCTATCTTGATTCAGAGGAGGACAATGAGCCTATTCTAAGTTCTGTAAAGGCTGAGCTTGATGACCTTAAATCATATATGGATGTAGGCGAGTGTAGTATTATTGCCACTGAGCTTCAGGATACGGATTATCTTAACAATTGGAAACAGTATTTTCATCAGTTCTATGTGGATGATATCCTTATTATTCCCTCCTGGGAGCAGGTTAAGGTTGAGGATGAATCAAAAATGATTATCCATATTGACCCCGGTACTGCCTTTGGAACAGGAATGCATGATACAACCCAGCTATGTATCAGACAGCTTCGTAAGTATGTAACCAAGGATACCAATCTTTTAGATGTAGGAACAGGAAGCGGTATTCTGTCAATTATGGCATATAAGTTCGGAGCTAAGTCTGCTATTGGTACAGACCTTGATCCTTGCGCTATTGAGGCTGTTAAGGATAACATGAATAATAATGGATTAGGTGATGCAGGCTTTAAATTGATTATTGGTAATATTATTGATAATAAAGAGATTCAGGATGAGGTTGGCTACGGCAAGTACGACATTGTAGCTGCAAATATACTTGCTGAGGTATTAGTACCCCTGACACCTGTTATATTTAATCAGCTTAAGCCCGGTGGAATATACATAACCTCAGGAATTATTGAGGATAAGGAGCAGGTTGTTGTGGATGCGGTTAAGGCAGCAGGTCTTGAAGTAATAGAGATTAATCATCAGGGCGAATGGGTTAATGTTACCGCTAGAAGACCAAAGGCAATGGTGCTATAAATAAAAGAGGGTATTATGTATCAGTTTTTTGTGGAGCCCTGCAATATTTGCGGGAATGATATTTATATAGAAGGTTCTGATTACAATCATATAAAGAATGTTTTAAGAATGCGAATCGGTGAGGAGCTTTCTGTTATAACAGAGGGTGGTGACAGGGAATACCGTTGTGAAATAGGAAACTATGAGGAAAACAGGGTGCATTTGATTTTGCGCTTCATTAAGGAAGATAATGTGGAGCTGCCCTGTAAAATATATCTTTTTCAGGGACTTCCCAAGGCTGATAAGATGGAGCTTATTATACAGAAGGCTGTAGAGCTTGGGGTTTATGAGATTATTCCTGTTAAGATGTCACGTAGCGTAGTGAAGTATGACAGCAAGAAGGAAGAGAGTAAGGTAGCCCGTTTTAATGGAATATCAGAGGCTGCTGCCAAGCAGAGCAAAAGACGGATTATTCCAAGAGTCACCTCGGTAATGACCTATAAGGAGGCTCTTGAATACAGCAAGGCTCTTGATATTAATTTACTTCCCTATGAGCTTGCTGATATGTCGGGAATGGATGCTACAAGAAAGCTTATTTCCTCAATAGAGCCCGGAAAGTCAATAGGAATCTTTATTGGCCCGGAGGGTGGCTTTGATGATAAGGAGATAGAGGCAGCCCTTCAGTGTAAGGTTCATACGATTACCTTAGGACGGCGAATACTAAGAACAGAAACAGCAGGCTTAACAGTTCTTGCATGGCTTGTATATAATTTAGAACCTTAGGAGGAACATACTTTGGAATGTTATTTGGATAATTCGGCTACTACACGAGCGTTTGATGAAGTAAGGGCGCTTATGAATGAAGTAATGGATAAAGATTATGGTAATCCCTCCAGTCTTCACATGATAGGAGTCAATGCAGAAAATTATATTAAATATGCTAAAAAGGTGTTTGCTAAGAATCTTAAGGTAAATGAAAAGGAAATCTATTTTACCTCGGGTGGAACTGAATCAGATAATATGGTGCTTATTGGCTGTGCAGATGCCAATAAGAGAAGGGGTAAGCATATTATTACCACTAATGTAGAGCACCCTGCTATTTTACAGACTACAGAATATCTTGAGAAGCTAGGCTACAGAGTTACATATCTGCATGTTGATAATACAGGAAGAGTTGATGTATCAGAGCTCAAGGAGGCTCTATGTGAGGATACCATCCTTGTTTCGGTAATGTATGTGAATAATGAAATAGGCTCACATATGCCCATTGAGGAAATAGGTTCTATAATCAAGGCTTATAATAAGGACATAATATTCCATGTGGATGCAGTTCAGGGCTTTGGTAAATATAGAATTAATCCAAAGCGTGAGAAGATAGATGCACTGTCAATTAGCGGTCATAAAATTCATGGTCCTAAGGGAATAGGTGTTTTATATGTTAATGAGAAGGTCAAAATCAATCCCATAATATTTGGCGGCTCTCAGCAGAGTGGACTTCGCTCAGGAACTGAGAATGTGCCTGCAATAGCCGGAATGGCCAAGGCAACGGAGCTTCTTTATAATGATTTTGATTCGAAAATGGATAAGCTATACGAGCTTAAGGAGTACTTTGTTAAAGAGCTTAGCAAGCTTGAATGTGTTACAATAAACGGACTTGCGGATGAGGATATAAGAAAGACAGCACCTCATATTGTGTCTGCTTCCTTTGCAGGAATAAGGGCAGAGGTTATGCTTCATGCCTTAGAGGAAAAGGGAGTGTATGTATCCTCCGGTTCAGCCTGTGCCAGTAATAAGCCTTCAGTAAGCTTTACGCTTAAGGCAATAGGAGTTAAGCAGGAATTGTTGGATTGTACCATAAGATTTAGTTTTAGCGTGGAAACCACAAGGGAGCAGTTAGATTATACTATGGATTGTCTTAAGGAGTTAATTCCTGTATTATCCAGATATAGCAGAAAGTAAAATATCCATGTAATTGTTGGAGGAAAATATGAAATATACATCATTTTTGATTAAGTATGCAGAGATTGCAATAAAGGGCAAGAACAGATATATGTTCGAGGATGCTCTTGTTCGACAGATTAAGAGAGCCTTATATCCGGTAGATGGGGAATTTAAGGTTAGCAAGACCCAGGGTAGAGTTAATCTTGAGGTATTGAGCGATTATGATTTTGACGAGGTTATTGAGGCGCTGTCCTGTGTATTTGGAATTACCGGAATATGTCCGGTTGTTCGAGTAGAGGATGAGGGCTTTGATAAGCTTGCAGAGGACGTTCTTAAGTATATTGAGGATGTATATCCTGAGAAGAATATGACTTTTAAGGTTAATTGCAGAAGAGCAAGGAAGAACTATCCCATGGATTCTCAGGAAGTTAATATGGAAATGGGTGGAAGAATTCTTGATGCCTGTCCTGATATGAAGGTGGATGTGCATAATCCTGACGTTTTATTGACTATTGAGATTCGCGATGAGGGAATATACATTTATTCAAAAGTAATTCCGGGTCCCGGTGGTATGCCGGTCGGAACTAACGGTAAGGGAATGTTACTGTTGTCAGGAGGTATTGATTCACCTGTTGCCGGATACATGATTGCAAAACGTGGGGTAAGCCTGGATGCTGTATATTTCCATGCTCCGCCATACACTAGCGAGCGAGCAAAACAAAAAGTTGTGGATTTGGCAAAGTATGTTGCCAGGTATTCAGGTCCTATTAATCTTCATGTAATTAACTTTACAGATATACAGTTATATATTTATGATAAGTGTCCTCACGATGAATTGACAATAATTATGCGTCGCTACATGATGCGTATTGCAGAACACATTGCAAAGGAAAATAATTGCTTGGGACTTATTACAGGTGAGAGTATTGGTCAGGTGGCAAGTCAGACTATGCAGTCACTTGCGGCAACAAATGAAGTATGTACTTTGCCGGTGTATCGTCCTTTAATAGGCTTTGATAAGAATGAAATAATTAGAATATCGGAGAAAATAGATACCTATGAAACCTCTATTCTTCCTTTTGAGGACTGCTGTACTATATTCGTAGCAAAGCATCCTGTTACGAAGCCGAATATTAATATTATTAAGCGTTCGGAAACATTACTTACGGAGAAGATTGATGAGCTCTTCAAGACAGCAATTGAAACAGACCAGGTCATCCTCATTAAATAGAATAATTTGTTACGTATTTTTAGCAGGCTGCGTCCTTGGTGCAGCCTGTTTTGTGTACGTATATGGTGTTAAGATTCTTAATCCTGTATATGATGCATGGTTATTTAATGCCGAGAATGATTTAAGACAGCATTATGTGGGCTTTTGTAATTTTCGAAATGACAATTGGCAATTTCCCTTCGGTCTTACTTCTTCCCTTTCATATCCTACCTCGGTTTCTATTATCTATACTGATTCAATACCTGTTTTTGCAGTGTTATTTAAGCTGTTTTCCGGTATACTCCCTGTTCATTTTCAGTATTTTGGCATATTTGGTCTTATTTCCTTTATGCTACAGGGGGGCTTTTCGGCAATTCTTATTTTTAGATTCTTATATAAGGATAGCAGGAAGAATAATCCTTGGTTTAGTGGAATTATTTCAGTAATGTTATCCCTTATTTTTATTCTAAGCTTCACAGTTCTTCAGAGAATGTTTTATCATACTGCTCTTTCTGCTCAATGGATAATACTGCTTGCCATGAATCTGTTTGTATACGGGGAAGAGCTTAGCTATAAAAATCGCCTTATTTCCTGGTCTGTATTAGGCTTTCTTGTTATTGGCATCCATTCCTATTTCCTTCCGATGGTAGGAATCCTTCTATTAGCTTCCTGCGTTGATATATCTGTAAGAAGCTCATGGAATATAAGAACTCTGGCTAAGGAGGCTATGCTGATATTGGCGTATTGCTTTACCGCCCTTTTTAATCTGTATATATTGGGTGGCTTCTATGGTAATGTCAGTGCCGGTGGGGACGGACTGGGAACCTTTGAAAGTAATCTTAATACCTTCATTAATCCATTAAGGGACTCTGCTATATTTAAGGGTCTGCCCTTGTATTATGATTTTCAGTATGAAGGCTTTGCGTACATAGGCCTTGGTTGTATTGTACTTCTTACTATTTCTGTATTTGCCGGCATTGCTGCGCTTATATATTGCAAAATCAAAAAATTATCGGTTATTAACGGGATATTTACAAATCACTATAGGGCAGTAATTACATTTTGCGTATTTGTTGGATGCATGATGCTTTCAAGCTTTCCTATAGTGACTTTTAATGACAAGAAGCTTTTTGGAGTGCCTTATCCTGAGGGACTTAAAAATCTATTGTCAATATTCCGCTCAAACGGACGATTTGTGTGGGTATCTATGTATATATTAATACTTGCCGTTATTGTTATTACCGGACGCGTGATTAATTGTATATTTTCAGGTAAAAAAGGCTTATTATTTATGGCACTTGTCTATACCTGTGTAATTGCATTACAGATGGTGGATTTGTCCTACATGATAGGCTATAAGCAGGATTATTTTAAGACTGTTCAGACCTATGAGAATCCCTGGGTGGGAACCGTTGTTGATAAAAATTACGCAAGATATAAGGAATTTGCATTTCTGTATACAGACCATGATCTTACAATAGATTCAGCCTATTATGGGTATCTTAGGGGATTGGTTACTAATAATTATTATTTTGCAAGAGATTACAGCACAGAAATAAAGAAGGATGTGGACAGCTTTCGCCATGAGTTGAAAAATGGTATTGTGCATGAGGATGTTGTGTATATCTGTGATAAGGATGATGATATTGTTAATCAGTGTAAAGAGCTTACCTGGTTTGAGATAATGGATCATTATGCTGGAGTGTTGGATATAGAGTAGCGATACAGTTATGTGGTAGTACAAGATAATAAAAAAGACTTTTGTCTAAGACAAAAGTCCCTTTATCCATTAATCTGAATTATACGATGTATGGTTTAATAACAGCCAAAACGTCTTCAGCATTGTCTTCTGCATGGATGTTAAGATCGATAGGCTTAGAAAGGTCTAAGCTGAAAATTCCCATGATTGATTTAGCATCGATTACGTATCTTCCCGATACAAGATCAAAATCATAATCAAACTTGGTAATGTCATTTACGAATGACTTAACCTTATCGATTGAGTTAAGGGTAATCTGAACTGTTTTCATGTAAAACCTCCTCATTAATTATTCAAAAATACGATATTTGTAGTAACAAGCATATAATAATTCTATGATAAATAAAAGTCAATTGAAAAAGTGACCAAAGAAATCGGAGAAAATTATGAAAAAAGTCGCATTTCACAATTTAGGCTGTAAGGTTAATTCCTATGAGATGGAATTAATGCAGCAGAATTTTACAGATTCAGGATATGAAATTGTGTCCTTTAGTGAAAAAGCAGATATTTATATTATTAATACCTGTACCGTTACCAATATTGCCGACAGAAAATCACGTCAGATGCTTCATAAGGCAAAGCAGCTTAATCCTCAAGGGATTGTTGTGGCGGTAGGCTGTTATGTGGAAACTGATATTGAGGGTGTTCGTAATGATGAGAGTATTGACTTTGCCGTAGGAAATAAGGATAAGTCAGATATTGTTCGCAGGATAGAGGAATATATTAGGGATAATTCACAGGGGAACTGTACCTGCAATTGCGTAAACAGCCATATTTTATCAACTCTTCATGAACATACCCGTGCTTATATTAAGATTCAGGATGGCTGTAACCAGTTCTGCTCCTACTGCATTATTCCCTATTCAAGAGGCAGAATCAGCACAAGAAATGAAGAGGAAACATTGCAGGAGATAGAAGGTCTTGCTGCTAAGGGCTGTAAGGAATTCGTTTTGACAGGTATTCATTTAAGCTCCTATGGACTTGATTGCAATTCAAGAAAAGTCACAGTGGGGGAGAATCGAATAGAATACAAGGGTCAATCCTATAATGAAGCTGCCGGTGAAGGTGAATTTACCAATTACAGATTAATAGAAATAATAGAGAGGGTTGCTTCTATTAAGGGTGTTGAAAGACTTCGACTGGGTTCTCTGGAGCCGCGTATCATTACTGATACATTTCTTGCCAGAATGGCGGCAATTAAGGAATTTTGTCCCCATTTTCATTTGTCCCTGCAGAGTGGCTCAAATGAGGTGCTTAAGAGAATGAACCGTCATTATACAGCAGAAGAGTTTTATGAGAAGGCTGTACTTATAAGAAAATATTTTGAACATCCGGCACTTACTACAGATGTAATTGTTGGTTTTCCCGGTGAAACCGATGAGGAATTTGTTGAAACAAGAGAATTTCTTAACAAGGTTGATTTTTATCAGGTTCATGTATTCAAGTATTCAAGGCGTAGGGGAACAGTTGCTGATAAAATGCCGGGGCAGCTTACTGATAAGGTTAAGAATGAACGCTCTAAGCTGTTGATTAGTGATTCTGCTATTAGAGAAGAACGCTTTAAGGATTATTATGAGGGCAGAGAGGAAACCATTCTTATAGAGGAATGTGTCAATAAGCCTGAGGGTGATGAGTTGAAGGTGGAGGAATATAAGGGAGATTCATCCGACTCAATCTATGTAGGCTTCAATAGGGAATATGTTAAGTATTTCGTAAAGTCAAATGCCAATATAGAAAATGAAATGATAACAGGAAGGGTTAATCGTTGTAAATAATTTAATCCGAATATGAAGTGTCGTGAATAATAACTCGATTGGATTGGTGAGAATATCCTAAAGAAAAAGGACATTTTTGCCGATAATACAATCGGGTTATTTGATTTTTTGGTCATTTACTGTCAGTCGGGATTTATGTGTGTCTTAAATATAAGTGGAGGGGCCTATGGGAGAATTTAAGAAAACATTATCAGGAATTTTAGCTGTTGCTATGATTTTAACATCAATGAATACTCAGGTATATGCTGATGAAATATTAAGTATGGCAGATAATGAGATAGGTGTTGAATCAGAGGTTGATAATTCTCAACAGATTATGTTAGAGGATAATGCAGAAGAGGACCTTCTTATTGAGGACGAGAGTTCTAATGATGTGTCCGGCAATAGTGAAGAGGATAGGGAATTAATTCTTAAGGACCAGGAAGAGCTTATGGAATGGCTCTACGAGGATGAGGATGATTTTGATGATGAGGATGAAATTATCCCTATAGAAGATTCACAGGAATTAGAGGCTCAAGGTAGTGGGACTGAAGAGGTTACTATTCAGTTTAATCAGGATGTATTAAATGTAGGTACAGTGCTTGACTATACAATAACCAGCGAAAATAGCCTAACAGATAGCTGTGTTAAGTGGTATATAGATGGTAATTACGAGAGCCAGATAGAAGAAGCTTATACTCTTACTGAAGCTGACTATTATAAAGTCATAAAAGTAGAGCTATATGAAAAGGAAGAAAAGCTGGCAGAGGATTCAATAATATTTACTGATCTGCCTCTTGTGGAGATTAAAACCAATTATACAGCCATTACAGGTGATAAGAGTGCTTATCAGGATGGAAGTATGAAGATATATGGTAATTATGAATATGACCTTCAGTATGATGGCGACATTACCATTAAGGGTAGAGGAAGTTCTACTTGGGAGTGTATAAAAAAGCCCTTTAAGCTTAAGTTAAATAAAAAGAAAAATCTGTTTGATATGGGTAAGAATAAGCATTGGGTTCTTCTGGCCAATGATTATGATGATACCCTTATAAGAAATACTGTAGGTACTAAGCTTAGTGGAAAACTGGGCCTTGAATACATGGATTCAGTGCCGGTTGATGTGGCTATATATAATACTGCAGATGGTACCTATCAATATTACGGTAATTATATTCTCTGTGAACATATTCGTATAGGAAGCTCCCGTATTAATATTACTGACTGGGAGGATATTGGTTCATCTATAGCTGAAAATATATGCAGTGTCAGTATAAATGAACTGAATACAGAAGATAAGGCTGCCCTTGATGATTTAATGGAAACAGACCTAAGCTGGATGACAACAGGTGAGATTACATATAAAGGTCAGACATACAAAATAAACGAATATTTAGGAGGGAATGATTTACCCAACACAGTAGATATACCGAGAACAGAGGAAGGAGCCATTAATACAAGTGGTGGCTTCCTATTTGAGTTCGATCAGCGTGGGGCTCCCGGTTATAGTGGTGAACCGGAATTAACACATTTTTTAACAGGTGCTACCGGCACTAACGTTAATATAAAAAAGCCGGAGTATCTTTCTACCAATGCAGTGGTAATGGATTATATTAAAAAGTATATTAATGGATTTGAAGAATCAATAATGAATTATGAATCCTATAGCGGAAAAATAGATACTTGGGAGGATGATTATAAATATTGGGCTAATAGAAATAAATCCTATGTAGAATATGCTGATATTGATTCTATGGCTGCATTATTTCTAGTAAATGAAATAATGTGGAATTATGATGCAAAAAGCTATAGCAGATATGCATACATGGATGTGGACGGCAAGCTTATTTTCGGTCCTGCCTGGGATTTTGATTTGGCTATGAGTGAAAGACTTATGGAGGGTGATGGCCATGTGAATCTTAGTGAATGGTGCCTTAAACATGGTAATGCGCCTAATTTTTTCAAGGAATGGATAGATGATCCGTATTTTCAGGTTAAATTAGCTGAAAAGTATTATCAAATACGTCCGTATCTTACAGAGCTTGTTAGAAATGGCGGATTGATGGATTCATATATTCAAAAGATAGGTAAGTCCGCCGCTGCCAATAATAAAAAGTATGCTAAGTCATTTAATTATGATGAACAATGTGCTGATTATAAAAATAATATGGCTACTAGAATTGATTGGCTTGATAAACAGTTTGCCTCATTAGATACCTTGAATGCAAGTCTCTGTTGGAATGATATTAGTGGCTGTGCGTATGAAAAAAGTGCACATTTAAGAATTGATGTAGAAGGCGCGAATGAAGGAAAAAATAGCATATTAAGTGCTGATTGGGTGGTTTCTGATAATAGTGATGTTACCATTAAAATAATTAAAACTGTGACCTATGACGCTGATTTAAGAGTGGGGGATATAGGAAGCTATAATATATATGTAAATGGAATATATGTAGATACTGCAAAAGCAAATGCAAAAAACATTATGGAACCTGTAAATTTCACTATAGAAAATAAATATTTTACTGAGCCCAAAGGGAAAAATAATGTTATTAATGTGTATGGTAACTATGTAAATCATGACTTTGACAAGCTGGGAAAAACATTTATTACTGTAGCTCAGGGTGAAGAATTTAATTATACAAAGAAGGTGCATTTTGATCCTAATGGTGGAACTATTAATGGACAGGTTTCTTACAATACAACGGTGCCTTATGGTGGAACTATTAGTAGTCCCGGAGATGCTGTAAGGGAGCATTATATATTTAAGGGCTGGTATTTAGGTGATAAGAAGTATAAGTTTACTTCATCTGTTTATGAAGATATCACACTGGTTGCCCATTGGGAGCCTGCAAAATACACAGTAAGCTTCAATGGAAACGGTGGTAAGGTTAAGGATGTTACGAATTATGAAGCATCTGTATCCTATAATGAGTGTGTAGAGAATCCGGGAGAAGCAGTAAGAGAGGGATATACCTTTGATGGCTGGTATCTTGGTGATGAAGAATATAACTTCGCTACACCGGTAACAAAGGGAATTGTTCTTACTGCACACTGGAAGATTAATGAATATACGGTAAGCTTCAATGGAAACGGTGGTAAGGTTAAGGATGTTACGAATTATGAAGCATCAGTATCCTATAATGAGTGTGTAGAGAATCCGGGAGAAGCAGTAAGAGAGGGATATACCTTTGATGGCTGGTATCTTGGTGATGAAGAATACGATTTCACTACACCGGTAACACAGGGAATTGTTCTTACGGCACACTGGAAGATTAATGAATATACAGTAAGCTTCAATGGAAACGGTGGTACAATCAGCGGTAATTATGTATATAAGATTACGGTTTCCTACAATACAATAATTGCCTCGGTTAATGCTGTAAGAGAAGAATACATCTTCGCAGGTTGGTATGATGAGGATAATAAGGAGTATGACTTTAGCAAGCCTGTTACCAGAAATATTACATTAACAGCACGTTGGATTAATAATAATCTTGTTACAGTAAGCTTTAATGGAAATGGCGGTACTATTAACGGTAAGGCTATGTATGAAATGGTTATACCATTTAACAGTCCGGTAGATAATCCGGGTATTCCACAAAGATTGGGCTATAGATTCAGAGGTTGGTATCTTAATAATACAACCTATGATTTTGCTGAGCCTGTAATGGACAATATTACCCTTACTGCAAGGTGGGAATATGCCGGTGATGTTCTTGAAGAGGACTGGCCTGAGGGTGATATTCCGGATGGCCTGTGGGTTGCAGGTACTAAGGATCTGTATTATACAGGAAAGTCAGTTAAGCAGACAGATTTAAGAATATATTACGATTATACGTTGCTTAAGGAGGGCAAGGATTATAAGCTTTCCTATAAGAATAATGTTAAGGCGGCTCAGAAAATCAGTAATTACGCACCTACAGTAATTGTTACTGCCAAGGGTAATTACAGCGGTGTTCATAAGGAATACTTCAATATATTAAGAAGAGATATTTCCTCTGATGACTTTGCTTCCTATGATATGAATGTTACCTTCTCCAAGAAAACAGTAAAACCTGTTCCTAAGATTAAATGGAACAAAGTTAACCTAAAGGCTAAAGAGGATTATTCTGTAATCTTCTACAAGGCTTCAGATGTGGATAAAGTCATACCACTTTATTCAATAAGTGAAGTAGGTGATTATACGGCGGTTCTTGAAGGAATAGGTAATTTCCGTGGAAAACGGGAAATACATTTGTATGTTGATAAAAAGGACAGACTAATTAGTAAGGCTACTGTAAAGCTTGATAAAAATCAGGCATATACAGGCAATCCTATATGTCCTAAGCCGCAGGTATATGATAAGACCACATTACTTACTGAAAATATAGATTATGTTCTTGATTACTCCAATAATGTAGAGAATGGTACAGGAACAGTTCTTATTTTAGGTATTGGAAGCTATACAGGCTTTAAGAAGGTTAATTTCACAATCAATAGTATTAAGCTAAAGGCTTCAATGATTACAGGGGTTACATCTACTGTATATACAGGTCTGCCCATTGAGCATAAGCTTATTATTGATGATGGTTTAGGTCATACTCTTGAAGAGGATGTTGATTACACAGTTACCTATAAAAATAATACTAAGGTAGGAACTGCTACGGTTACTGTTAAAGGAATTGGTGCTTATACGGGAAGTATAACCAAGAAATATAAGATAACACCTTACGATATTTTGACTAATGAAAACCTTAGAGTTAAGTACGAATGTCCTAAGACTGTAATCTACAAAAAGGGTGGAGCAATCCCATCTGTTACGGTTACCTATGAGTATGAGGACTATGAATATACACTTGTTAATGGAAGGGATTATACAATTTCTGCTGTAAATTCCTCTGAAATCTCCGGTAATAAAGTTCCTACTGTGATTATAAAGGGAAAGGGCAATTACAAGGGCAAAAAGTGTATATCCTACAAAGTCACAAAAGCAGATATTTCTGATTTGGCTATAGCAGTAAAGGATGTAACATTTAAGGAAAAGAAGAATAATTACAAAACCAGCTTTACTGTAACAGACGTAAATGGTAAGAAATTACAGGCCGGTACTGACTATGATAAAAATTATTCAATAACCTATAAGGAAGATACAAATATTACTAACAGTGGATGTATTGAGCTAAGAAAAGCCGGCGAAGCAGTAAGAAATAATGATGTTGTTCCTGCTGATACGGTAATGGTAGTAGAGCTTAAGGGTGTTAAGAAGTATTATGGCTCTATTATAGGTGAATATCGTATAACGAAAGCTTCTGTCAGCAAGGCTAAGTATAGTGTTGGTTCTAAGAGATATACAAGAGAGCCAATAACTCTTAGTAAGGAGGACCTTGTAATTAAGGTGGGTAAGACTGTGCTCACACCTGAGGATTACGAAATCATGGAGGATACCTATAAGAATAATATTAATAAGGGTACTGCCACCGTTAAAATAAGGGGCGTTGGAAACTATGGCGGAACATTTACAATTAAGTTCAAAATCAAGGAAAAGCCTTTTCCCTTCTGACTTTTCTGTATTTTAGTTTTATTGTTTTTATAAAATATGGTATTATATTATTGTTATCTGCTTTTCGGTGGTGAGTCAAAGCACTTGCTGCTTTGTTAGTAGGATATAATTGTAGTGGATGTGCTTGATTTATATGAAATATAATTTGTTTTAGGAGGAATTTAACGTGATACAGGATTTGGGAGAAACACAACATTTTAATGTACAGGTGGAGCCTGAAACAGGTGTAAAGGTTGTTCTGTCTTCAGTGTATGAAGCACTTACTGAAAAGGGATATAATCCCGTTAATCAGATTGTAGGATATATTATGTCCGGAGACCCTACCTACATTACCAGTCATAATAATGCAAGAAGCCTGATTATGAAGGTTGAGCGTGATGAGCTTGTTGAGGAGCTTCTTACTCAGTATATTAAGAATAACGGTTGGAAATAACAGAGGTATTTATGAGAATATTAGGTTTGGATTATGGAACAAAAACAGTAGGGGTTGCGATAAGCGACCCCTTACTTTTGACTGCGCAGGGTTTGGAGATTATTCGTAGAGATCAGGAGAACAAAATCAGAAAAACCTACGCACGAATAGAGGAAATATGTAAGGAATATGAAGTGGACAGAATTGTCCTTGGCTATCCTAAGCATATGAATAATACAGAAGGTGACAGATGCGAAAAGACTATGGTTTTCAAGGAAGCTCTGGAGCGAAGAACAGGACTCCCTGTAATACTACAGGATGAGCGTCTGACTACAGTATCTGCTGATATGACAATGATGGAATGTGGTATTCGCAGAGAAAATCGCAAGCAGTATGTTGACGAAATTGCTGCTATTTTTATTCTTCAGACATATCTTGAAACCATTAGAAATTCATAAGTAAAATTATTAATCTTTAATCTGATTTTAATAATAGCTCAAAGATTGTTTAATTTTTGTCTGTTAAATTATTAACTGTCCCAAGGGTACATAAATAATTTTTAACAGAAAGGATGAGTATTATGGATTTATTTGAAAAGGTAGAAAAGTTAAGGGAAAAAGCTAATGTTACTTATGAGGAGGCCAAGGCTGCTCTTGAGAAGGCAGATGGAGATTTGTTAGATGCCATGATTATTCTTGAGAAGGAAGGAAAAGCTACATCTGATAATGCCGGCAGCTTCTCCACAAAATATGAGGATAATACGCAGCTATTAGTTGTTGATGAAGATAATTCTTCTGATGAAAAGTCAAAAAAGAGGAATCATTCAGATGCATGTAAGGTAAAAAAGCTGTTAAAAAAGAGCTGTGAGAATTATTTTGTTGTTGAGAGAAATGAAGAGGACATAGTAAGACTTCCAATATGGTTATTCTTAGTAATTCTCTTAGGTGGTATTGAATTTGTTCCTATTGTTATGGTTATTGCTTTATTCTTTGGATGCCATTACAAGTTTAAAGGTGAAGACAAAATGACTGTAGCAAATGATGTAATGGATAAGGCAGACAAGGTTGTTGAACAGGTTAAGGAAGAGTATAACAAGTTATAAAGTTGATTGGAGCGATTATGGGTTCTCATATATTAGTGGTAGAGGATGAGGAAAAACTGGCACGATTTATAGAACTGGAATTAGTTCATGAAGGTTATGAGGTCAGCAAATCAGGTGATGGTCGAGAGGCTCTTACAATGGCAACTGAAGAAAGCTTTGATTTGATTCTGCTTGATATTATGCTGCCGGGTCTTAATGGCCTAGAGGTACTTCGTCGTCTTAATCAGGATAACCCTACGCCTGTGATTTTACTAACTGCAAGAGATGCGGTTATGGATAAGGTTTCAGGGCTGGATGCAGGAGCTGTGGATTATATTACCAAGCCCTTTGCAATCGAGGAATTACTGGCAAGGATTCGTGTGGCCCTGAAGCTTCATAAAAAGGATTTAGGTAACGAGCCTGTTCATTATAATAATGTTGAAGAAGAGGGCAATCTTGTGTGGAAGAAGCTGTGCCTTAACGAGCTTAAACATACCGTTACATATGACGGGCAGGAGATTAACCTGACAAACAGGGAATTTATTATGCTTAAGGTTTTGTTGCAAAATCAGGATATTGTGTTGTCTCGTGATTCCCTGTTAGAAAAGGTCTGTGGATATGATTACGTAGGTGAAACAAATGTTGTTGATGTTTATGTAAGATTTTTACGTTCTAAGATTGATGAAGTATTTGATGTAAAGATGATACAGACAGTCAGAGGAGTAGGATATGTCATTAAATCCCACTGATAGTACAAAAGAAACCAGACGTCTTAAATCAATCAGAAGGCAGCTTGCCTCAAGGACCGTCAGGCAAAAAATTCGAACCTGTTTTTTTAATGATATTTTGATTTTTATAGTAATAATGTGTACCTGGTTTGCAAGTGTTGAATATACAAGTACGGGCATGGTTAGTGTTTCTCATCATAGCAGAAGAATATATGCAAATGAGAAAGTATTAAGCGATCACGGTGTTGATGATACAATTAACAGTCTGAATGAAATAATAGAAAATATGGATGTTCTAAATAAAGGAATAATCTATCAGATTTTTGAAGCAGACAGTGGTGAAATACTTGTAGAAATAGAATTTTTGGGAGCAATGATAAGTATTTTGTGTGTTCTCTTTTGCCTTTTTGTGGTACAGGTTATCCTCAGACTGATTGGATTTCCCAGAGAATTATTGCGGGTAAAAAGGATACTTAAGCCTCTTGACGAGGTTGCTCTTAAGGCTGATGAATTTGCAAGAATGAATTTTTCCGAGGACAAATATCAGATTATTGAGGACAGGTTAACCAGCATTGAGCCTGATGAACAGGTTAAAATATCTCTTGGTGATGATGATTTGTTAGGGATTGAAAATGCCATGAATAACCTTATAAAGAGGATTCAGGAAAGCAATAAACAGCAGGCAAGATTTGTAAATGACGCATCCCATGAGTTAAGAACCCCTATTGCAGTAATTCAGGGCTATGCCAATATGCTGTCAAGGTGGGGGCGAGAGGATGAGAAGGTTCTTGACGAATCCATTAGTGCAATACAAAATGAGTCGGAAAATATGAAGCACTTAGTGGAGCAGTTGTTGTTCCTTGCCAGGGGCGATGCTGGTCGAACAGTAATTAATAAGGAAAAGATAAGTCTTAACTGTATTATGAAAGAGGTTTACGAAGAATCTCTGATGATTGATGAAAATCATATTTACAAATATAAGGAATCCCGGGATGACCCACAGGTAATGGCAGATGAAGGCTTATTAAAGCAGGCTGTTAGGATTCTTGTTGATAATGCTTCTAAATATACAAGGGATAAGGATGAGATTATTCTTAGTGTAGGAGTTAAGGACAGCAGTGCATTTTTACAGGTTCAGGATACAGGAATAGGTATGAAGGCTTCAGATGTAGAGCATATGTTTGAACGTTTTTACAGAGCAGATGAGGCAAGAACCTACAATGGAACAGGACTGGGTCTTTCCATTGCAAAATGGATTATTGATAAACATAAGGGTCATTTTGAAATTGTTTCAAGAGAGGAGCTTGGAACAAGGATTACTATTTTTCTTGATAGAGTATTATAATGATTACACCTATAGAAGTGACAATCTATGGGTGTTTTTTATATATATAAAAATCATTATTATTTTTTGTTTCTATTTTCTTGAATTTGGAGTAGAATATTATTATCTGTACTTATGTCCGGACATAGTTTTTGGGAATTATTATAGGAGATTTTGTTTATGGAGAAGCTTGATAAGATAGAATTTCAGACTGAGAATGGTGTTGAGGAATTCTATGTACTTGATGAAACGAGAATTAGTGGCTGTAATTATCTTCTTGTGGTAGATTCCATGGAAGAAGAAGCCGAAGCACTTATTCTTAAGGATATTGCAGGAGAAGAATCAAGTGAAAGTATATATGAAATAGTTGAAGATGATAATGAATTAACAGTAGTTGCAGAGCTTTTTAAGGATTCACTTGGGGATGTGGATTTTATATAAGTAATTATAATTTAGTATTATTCGTAGGTGATTTATTATACATTTTTAATTGATGTTTATGGTGAATTGCCATGAATTGATTGATAAGGAGGAACATGGGAAAGAAGAAGGGGAACGGTAAGTATTTAAGAATTATTCCACTGGGTGGTCTTGAACAGATAGGAATGAATATTACCGCTTTTGAATACGGAGACAGTATAGTTGTGGTTGACTGTGGTCTTGCTTTTCCTGAGGATGATATGCTGGGAATAGACTTAGTTATACCGGACGTATCATATTTACAGGATAATTATGATAAGGTTAAGGCCTTTGTAATCACACATGGTCATGAGGACCATATTGGTGCAATACCCTATGTACTTAGGGATGTTAATGTTCCAATATACGGAACGAGACTGACTTTGGCTCTTATTGAGAACAAGTTAAGAGAGCACAATATGCTTGATGTTGTTGAAAGACGTGTTGTGTGTCACGGAGATAAGATTGAGCTGGGAGCCTTTAAGGTAGAATTTATTAAAACAAATCATAGTATTGCTGATGCTTGTGCTTTGGCAATTACCTCACCTGCAGGAACAGTTATTCATACAGGTGATTTTAAGGTTGATTATACTCCTGTATGGGGAGATGCCATTGACCTTCAGCGTTTCGCGGAGCTTGGTAAAAAGGGTGTTCTTGCTCTTATGTGTGATTCTACCAATGCGGAAAGACCGGGCTTTACTAATTCAGAGAAGTCTGTAGGCAAGACCTTTGACAGTATTTTTGCAGACCATAAGGACACAAGAATTCTTGTTGCAACCTTTGCCTCTAATGTAGACCGTGTTCAGCAGATTATTGATTCTGCCTACAAGTACGGTCGTAAGGTTGCTGTTGAAGGCAGAAGTATGGTTAATATTATTCAGGCCGCAACGGAGCTTGGCTATATTAAGGTTCCTGAGAATACACTTATAGATGTGGAGAATCTTAAGGATTATCCTGATGAGAAGACTGTAATTGTTACCACCGGAAGTCAGGGGGAGGCAATGGCAGCACTTAATCGTATAGCAACAAGCACACATAAGAAGGTACAGCTTAAGCCGGGAGATACGGTTATTTTCTCATCCAATCCTATACCCGGTAATGAGAAGGCTGTATCCAAAGTCATAAACGAGCTTAGTATGCGTGGCGCAGACGTAATTTTTCAGGATGCTCATGTGTCAGGTCATGCTTGTCAGGAAGAGATTAAGCTGATTTATACACTTGTTAAGCCTAAATACGCAATTCCTGTTCACGGCGAATATCGTCATCTTAAGGCACAGGCGGCTATTGCCGAGGAGCTTGGAATACCTAAGAATAATATATTTGTTCTTTCGGCAGGTCAGGTATTATCTCTTAGCAGAAAAAATGCCAAGGTTATTGATGAGGTTCAGACCGGTGCTGTATTTGTTGATGGACTTGGTGTTGGTGACGTAGGAAATGTTGTAATTAGAGACCGTCAGAATCTTGCCGAGGATGGAATACTTATAGTTGTACTTACCTTAGAAAAGGGTACAAATACTGTTTTGTCAGGGCCTGACATAGTTACAAGAGGCTTTGTTTATGTTAAGGAATCTGATGAGTTAATGGAGGAAGCTCTTCAAGTGGTGGAAAAATCACTTGTTAAAATCTCAGAAAAGAATATTACTGACTGGGGTAAGATGAAGAGCATTATTAAGGATGGACTTTCCGGTTATGTATGGAAGAAGATGAAGAGACGTCCTATGATTATGCCTATTATAATGGAAGTTGACTATTAAGGAAGGAGATTCATTCATTTTTGAATGAGATACTATGGAGGATATTAAATTAGAAGCTGCAGTAGAGTCATTAGTTAAGGAGCTTAGGAAAACAGAGGAGTATCGTAATTATTATTCTGCACTTAATTCCATTCGTGATGATTCGGAGGCAGAAGCTAAGATAAATGAAATAAGAGAATTGAGTATCAGAGTTCAGAATTATTCCGAAGAGGAGATGAATCGTGAACTTGAGAATATAGAGAGAAGAGTTGAAGAGATTGGTTCTGATCCTAAGATAGAGGATTTTATGCTTGCGGAAGCTG
Organism: Lachnospiraceae bacterium; assembly: GCA_045627745.1. GTDB lineage: Bacteria > Bacillota > Clostridia > Lachnospirales > Lachnospiraceae > UBA2868. The sequence continues at coordinate 26,360 of JAZQOI010000044.1, forward strand.
AATTTTCCAAGCTGTATCAGAGTATTGTTGAACGTATTATAGGGTCTTTAGACGAGGAGTTGGATGAGGAATAGCTATGAAGGGTTTGGATATAACATTTGAAATTCTTGGAGCAATATTAAGAGTAATATTACTTATTGTCTGCATCTTTGCAATTATTAAGGTTGGTAAGGTTGCCTATGACTTTGGCTTCAGAATATTTACTGAGGGAGCAATGGCAGAGGAACCGGGAAGAGATGTAATGGTAAGCGTGGATGCAGGAGAAGGGCTTACTGATATTGCCAAGAAGCTAGAGGACAAAGGTCTTACAAGTGATTGGAAGCTGTTTTTTGTTCAGGCTAAATTATCAGAATACAAGGGTAAAGTAGAGCCGGGAGTATACACCTTAAATACATCCTATAATACAGACGCACTTATGGCAGTTCTTACAAAGGCAGAGGGTGAAGAAGCAGAGGAGTCAGGTGATATCGCACCTGCTGCAGATGAATTAAATAATGAAGCAGTGCCACAAACAGGTGATACTGTTGAAGCAGGTTCTGAATTGGTAGAGGGTGATTTAGGCGAAGGTGAAGTACCCTATGCCGGTGAAGGTGACGAGGATAATTCTGAAATAGACATTCAGATAGGAGAATAAAGTGCTTACTGATGAACGTATAGCTGCTTATATACAATCTCTTGATACCGGAAATACGCCATTTTTAAATGCTCTTGAGAAACAGGCAATTGCAGATTATGTGCCAATAATAAGACCCTCCATGCAGAATCTTCTTAAGCTTCTGTTAGCTGTTAAGAAGCCTGTGAGTATTCTTGAGGTAGGAACGGCAGTGGGATTTTCTGGGATTTTAATGGCTCAGTACAGTACCAAGGATTGTCATATAACCACTATTGAGAAATATGAGAAACGAATACCTATTGCCAAGGAGAATTTTGAAAAATCAGGATTTTCGGACAGAATCACATTTATTGAAGGTGATGCGGCAGAAGTGCTTAAGGATTTAGGTAAGCAGGGTAAAAAATATGATTTTATCTTCATGGATGCTGCAAAGGGGCAGTACATGAATTTCTACGAGGATGTTATGACACTGTTGGAGGTTGATGGCCTTCTTGTATCAGATAATGTTCTTCAGGATGGTGATATTGTTCAGTCAAGGTTTGCTGTAACCAGAAGGAATCGTACCATTCATTCAAGAATGAGAGAGTATTTATATACACTTACCCACGATGACAGGCTTACAACAACTGTACTGCCTATAGGAGATGGAGTTACCATCAGCAGTAAAAATAAAGATTAATTGGAAATCACAAGAATAATATGATTAATACAGAAAAAAAGAATCGTAAAATTGAATTACTTATTCCCGCAAGCAGCCTGGAGGTCCTTAAGACCGCCGTTACCTATGGTGCGGATGCTGTGTATATTGGTGGAGAGGCATTTGGTCTGCGTGCCAAGGCCAAGAACTTTACTAAGGAGGAAATGGCTCTTGGTATTGAGTATGCCCACGCTCATAATGTTAAGGTATTTGTAACGGCTAATATTCTTGCACATAACTATGATCTTGAGGGAGCAAGAGAGTATTTTAAGGAGCTTAAAGAGCTTAAGCCTGATGCCTTGATTATTTCCGACCCGGGTATGTTTATGATAGCTAAGGAGGAATGCCCGGACATAGATATACATATTAGTACCCAGGCTAATAATACTAATTATTTAACCTATGATTTTTGGTGGAAGCAGGGTGCTAAAAGAGTAGTATCTGCAAGAGAGCTGTCGCTTGTGGAATTAAAACAGATAAGAGAGCATATTCCGCAGGAAATGGAAATTGAGAGCTTTATTCACGGAGCAATGTGTATTTCATACTCCGGAAGATGTTTGCTTAGTAATTATTTTACAGGAAGAGGTGCAAATCAGGGTGCCTGCACACATCCCTGTCGTTGGAAATATGCAGTAGTGGAAGAAAAGCGTCCCGGGGAATATCTTCCTGTGTACGAGAATGAACGTGGAACCTATATTTTTAACTCCAAGGATTTGTGTATGATAGAGCATATTCCTGAAATGATTGATGCGGGAATTGACAGCTTTAAGATAGAGGGTCGTATGAAAACTGCCCTGTATGTGGCAACAGTTGCAAGAACATACCGTAGAGCAATTGACGATTATCTTGAATCAGAAGAAAAGTACAGAGCCAATATGGACTGGTATAAGGATGAGATTTCCAAATGTACCTATCGCCAGTTTACTACAGGGTTTTATTTTGGTAAGCCTGATGAAAACACGCAGATTTATGACAGTAACACCTACGTTACCGAATATACATACCTTGGTACTGTTAAGGAGGTTACGGGAAACGTAATTCATATTGAACAGAGAAATAAGTTCTGCGTTGGTGATATTATAGAAATAATGAAACCTGACGGAAGAAATATTAGCACCAAGGTTCTTGATATAAAAAATGAAGATGGGGAAAGTCAGGAATCGGCGCCACATTCCAAACAGCAGTTATATGTTGAACTGAATCCCTGTGAATGTGAAATAAATGATATTTTAAGGGTGAAGGCTTAGACCTATGGAGGTATTCTATGAAGTTGCTTAGTGTTATTGTTCCCTGCTATAACGAGGAGAGCGCATTACCTTATTTCTATGAAGAAATGACTAAGACAATAGTTGATTTTAATAAGACCTATAAAGACGTGGAATTTGAAATGCTGTTTATAGACGATGGTTCCTCTGACGGTACTCTTAAGGTAGTTAAGGAATTACAGGAAAAGGATGAGCGGGTTCATTTTGTTTCCTTTTCCCGAAATTTTGGTAAGGAAGCAGGAATATATGCAGGACTTGAGAATTCCAAGGGTGATTATGTAGTAATTATGGATGCGGATTTACAGGATCCACCGGCTCTTCTTAAGGATATGTATAAGGCCATTACCGAGGAAGGTTATGATTCTGCAGCCACAAGAAGAGTTACAAGGAAGGGTGAGCCACCTATAAGGTCCTTCTGTGCCAGATGTTTTTATAAATTAATAAATGGAATGATAGATTTTGAGATTGTGGATGGCGCAAGAGACTATCGTATTATGACAAGAACAATGGTGAATGCCATTCTTGACATGAAGGAATATAATCGTTTTACCAAGGGTATATACGGCTGGATAGGCTTTAAGACCAAGTGGTTTTCCTATGAAAATGTAGCCAGAGTAGCAGGAGAAACCAAGTGGAATTTCTGGAAGCTGCTTATGTATTCTATTGAGGGAGTGGTGGGCTTTACAACAGCTCCTCTTACACTGGCGGTTATTATAGGTCTTGCCTTTACCTTTTTAGCAATACTTATGATTATATTTATTATTTGCCGTACCCTGATATATGGTGACCCTACAAACGGCTGGCCTTCACTGATTTGTATTATAGTATTTCTTGGAGGTGTTCAGCTATTCTGCATAGGTATAGTAGGTGAATATCTTGCCAAGACTTATCTTGAGACAAAGTCGCGACCAATATATATTGCCAGAGAGAAAAAATAATTAGTTTATATATTTGAAAGAGGAATAAAAATGAAGTTAATTATTCAGATTCCCTGCCTTAATGAGGCAGAAACATTAGAAATAGCGCTTAACGATCTTCCAAAGCATATTGATGGAATTGATGAAATCGAATACCTGATTATTAATGACGGAAGTGTTGATAATACAGTAGAGGTTGCTAAAAACTGGGGCGTTAATTATGTTGTAAGCTTTACTAAGAATAAGGGTCTTGCCAAGGGATTTATGGCAGGAATTGATGCCTGCTTGAGAAATGGTGCCGATATTATTGTTAATACAGATGCCGATAATCAGTATTGTGGTGAGGATATAGAGAAGCTGGTTCGCCCTATTCTTGATAAAAAGGCAGATATTGTAATTGGTGAGAGACCTATTGATGCTACTGAACATTTTTCACCCCTTAAGAAGAAGCTACAGCATTTTGGAAGCTATGTTGTTCGTGTTGCTTCCAAGACAGATATTCCCGATGCCCCCAGTGGTTTCAGGGCATATTCAAGAGAAGCTGCCATGCATCTTAATGTAATGAATAATTATACATATACCTTGGAGACTATTGTTCAGGCAGGAAGAACCAGTATGGCTATTACCTCGGTTCCTATTAGAACAAACGGTGAGCTGCGTGAATCAAGATTGTTTCATTCCATGTTTTCATATGTTAAGCGTTCCATGCTTACAATTGTACGTGCTTTTATGATGTACAGACCGTTAACCTTCTTTTCTATACTGGGAATGATACCATTTGTATGCGGTTTCGGGTTAAGCATCAGGTTTCTTGTATTCTTCTTCAGAGGTGCAGGTAATGGTCACACCCAGTCCCTTATTTTTGCATCAACACTTATGCTTCTTGGTTTTATGACTTTTATTGTGGGACTTCAGGCAGATGTTATTGCCAATAATCGCAAGCTTCTTGAGGACATACAATATCGTGTGCGCCGACTTGATTACAAGGAGGAGAAGCGTGAGAAGAAGGAAGCTAAGGAAGATAACAAGAAATCAAAAAAATAAATGCATTTTTGCTCGGTTACCGGTCAGGGACTGAACAGTAACTCAAAATAATTTTAAGGCAGAGATAATTAATGAATAAAGAAAAATGGGTTCTTATAGGACCTGTCTATCCATATAAAGGTGGCATTTCTCATTATACAGGGCTTATGTATCGTTCCCTTTCCAAGAAGTATGATGTAGAAATGATTTCATATAAAATGCAGTACCCTAAGCTTCTGTTTAAGAAGGAACAGAGGGATTATTCCAATGACAGCTTTAAGGTTTTAGATACTAAGTTTTGGATTAATACTGCTAATCCCTTTAATATAATTGCCGTTGCAAGACGTATTGTTAAAATGAACCCAGGGAAGGTTATTATTCAGTGGTGGCACCCATATTTTGCACCCTGCGTAAAGATACTAACATCCGTTATTAAACGAGCCGGTATTGAAGTGGTATTTATTTGTCATAATGTGTTCCCCCATGAGCGCTTTCCCTTTGATAAGAAGCTTACAAGGATGGCTCTTAAATCCGGGGATAAATACATTCTTCATGCAAAGGGTGAGGTTGATTCCCTTATATCAATAAAGAAGGATGCAAGTATTAAGGTTCAGGTTCATCCTACCTATGAAGCCTTTAATTTTGAAAATATGAGTAAAGATAAGGCAAGGGAGCTTCTATCTATTGATAATAATGAGAAAATCATTTTGTTTTTTGGATTTGTTCGTGAGTACAAGGGGCTTAAGCATTTAATAAATGCCTTAGGCTATCTTAAGAATAATCAGGAAAAATCAGGGAATATGCCAAGGCTATTTATCGTTGGTGACTTTGATGGCAATAAGGAAGAATATCTTAAGCTTATAGAGAAGAATAGTATTGAAGATAATGTTACTGTGGTAGACGGATATGTACCTGACAGAGAGGTGGAGAAGTATTTTTCGGCTGCTAATCTTGTGGTGCTCCCTTATGAATCGGCTACACAAAGTGGAATTGTTCAGATTGCCTACGGCTTTAGGAAGCCTGTTATAGTTACAAGAGTCGGTGGACTTCCGGAGGTTGTTGAGGATATGGTTACGGGACTTATTGTAGAACCTAACGATGATGAGGGGCTTAGCAAGGCCATTAGCTGTTTTTTTGATGAAGCCTTAGAGGATAAGCTTGTTGAAGGTATTAAGGATAGAGAATATAGATTTTCCTGGGATAGAATGAGAGAAGCTCTTGAAAAATAGTCTTGGTTATATGTTGCGATTCAGTTTTTTTATGTCAGAATATTGCAAGATTGATTTAGCTGTTGTAGAATTGTAAATAATTGTGGGTTATTGTGAGAATTAGTATGAGAAGAAGAATTGATAACAGAGGTTTTGGCAATATTTTAACGACAATATGTATTGTTATTCTTGTTGTTTGTATTGTAGGAATTGCTATTCTGTTATATAAGAACCATAAGACAAAAAAGGAATATGAAGCTTTAAGGGAGCAGGTATTGTCTGAATCTAATGAGAGCTCAGAGGTTGAAGAAGCTTCTGTGGAGGAGCCTACAGATGAGGATGAGCTTATACCGGAGGATATAATTACTGATACCGAGGAGGTTGTGGAAGGTCCCTGGTATGAGGATTATGCAAGAATACCCGATAAGGAAGTTGACTTTGAAGAACTTAAGTCAGTTAATCCTGATATTTATGCATGGATTACCATTGATGGAACAGCAATTGACTATCCCATTGCTCACTGTGATGAGGAGACTGCTTTTTATCTTGACCATGATGTTAACGGCAACAGCTCCAAGGCAGGTATGATTTTTACAGATACCTGTAATTCCAATGATTTGTCTGATGCAATGACTTTAATATATGGCCACAATATGAAGAATGGAACTATGTTCAGAGGTCTTCATTCCTTCAGAGATTCAGAATTTTTCAAGGAACATGACACCCTTAAGATTTATATGGATGATGTGGAGCTTGATTATAAGATATATGATTGCTTTGTTTCTAAGAATGAACATATTCTTAAGATGTATGATTTTAGTAATACTATAGGCTTTTACCAGTACATAGAGAATCTGGAAGGTACCAGGGATTTATCAGCTAATTTCCGTGATGGAATGAGTATGGCTGTTAACGACCATGTTCTTACACTTATTACCTGTGTGGGTGATACAAGCAAGAGATTGTTTGTACAGTGTGTGCTTACTTATCCTGACGGAACAACAGGCTGTGATCATCTTGATGATACTGTTGAAATGTCAGAGTTGGTTATTGAGTAATTTATTATAATAAATATAGTTACTGTTCGGAGACTGAACGGTTACTATTTATCAGATAGGTTTGTCAGCATGAGAAAGAGGCATTACGGAAGAAGAAGTTCAAGTTGGAGTGTTGGTGTTAAGATAGTTGTAACAATGATAGTTACGATTTTTCTTGTGCTTGTGGGAATGGTGGTATATGTGGCCGCCAAGTGGAACAAAGCCAGCTATATGTCTGCTGATATGTTCCAGGAGATAGAAAACAATGGTGCAGTTCAGAAGATAGGAGTTAACAACCTGGATGATGGTTCTGCAGAGGTTGCGGATATTCCTGACAAGTATACCATTTCATACGATGGCAAGCTGTATGAATATAATGAGAATCTTGTTAATGTATTGTTTTTGGGAATAGATGTTAAGGGTGAGATTCAGGAAGATGTTATTGAACCTCATCAGGCAGATTCTCTTATGTTAGTGACTATGGATACTGTTAAGAAGGAAGTATCTGTGCTTAGTATTCCAAGGGATTCGGTTACGGATATACAGGTCTATGATATATATAATCAATACGTAGATACCGTTAAGTCGCCTATTGCCATATCTCATTCATACGGAGATCAGTCAAGTTTTTCTGATGAGCTGACGGTGGAGGCAGTGTCAAACCTGCTGTATTCATTACCTATATATCGTTATGCGGCAGTGGATATGATGGCAGTGGCAGATATTAATGATTCAGTTGGTGGAATTACATTAGAGATTCTTGAAGATTTAACCAAGAAGAATCCTAAGATGAAAAAGGGTGAAACATATACCTTATTAGGTAATGATGCTACGATATATGCCTGTTGGAGAGATACTACAATTGATGAGAGTCCTATTGGACGAATGAATAGACAGAATCAATATCTTAAGGAGCTGTTTAAGCAGGGTAAGCTTAAGACAAAAGAAAATGTACTTTTCCCTGTAACAGTATTCGAGAGCATTGAAGATAAGGTTTCTACTAATCTTTCATTGGATGAGATTACTTATCTTGCCAAACAGATAGTAGAGAATGATATGGATATTACAGAAAATGCCTCAACTGTTCCCGGAACAATGGAACATATTGAGGAGGGGCGCTTTGAGGATTATCCCTATCCTATGGGATATATTGTTGACGAAGATGCTCTAAAGAATATGATTATTGATAAATATTATATAGAAGTAACAGAAGACTATTATTAATATGGTAACGAACCGTAAGGTTTTGTTATAAATGTTTTTTGAACCAATCTTTTGAAAGGAGAAGAGAAGATGAAAAAGATTAGAATTACCGCAGCTTTGGTTTTGGCATTTGTTTTAGTATTTGGAACAACTGCATTTGCAGCAACAAGTCCTACATCAGGTGTTGTTATTGCTAATGGCTATTATGCTTGTTCTGTATCACAGGTTACAGATCAGGGTTCACTCCAGTCCTTAACAAATGCTATCACATCTGATGCTGCAGCAATGGGATTAACACCTATCGTAAGAGCATGCCTTAATGTAAGTGCTCCTGCAGGATATGTATCAGGTACAAAGGTTCCTCTTACATGGACAGTTTCAGGTGTATCAAACGGTTCAGTTGTTTATGCATATCATAGAACATCAAACGGAACTGTTGAGAGAATCAGTGCTACTGTTAAGGATGGTAAGGTATCATTCTCAGTAAGCTCATTCTCACCTATTGCTATTGTTGAATTTGTTGCAAGTACAGGTTCAACTACAAGTTCACTTACAACTACAGTTGCTAATGCAACAAATACTGCTGCAGGTACTGTTGCTTCAGCTCCCGCTACTACCGGTGCTGCTGAAGGCGGACTTCATCAGACAGGTGATACTAATGAAGTTGTTATTCTTGCTTGTATAGCCGGAGTAGCTCTTATTACTCTTGCAGTAAACAAGAAGGGAATCAAGGCTTAATAAGCATATATGCTGTGGGGTAGGCGCACTGCCCCACATAATGCATATAACCGGAAGTGGATATCACCATCTCTTTGTACCATCTGTTGTTACAGACGGTATATTTTTTGTTATTCCGAATATTTATTTTTTTAGTAAAGGATTTGATTGGTTGTATTATTTTGATGTTCATTGCCATGTTCTTTCGAAGGTGGATGATGGCGCTAGGGATTTAGATACCTCAGTAGCTATGATTGGTAAGGCCTACAGTGAAGGGATAAGGGCAATGATTTTGACTCCACATTATCATGGTGGACATGTTGAAACAGATATTAATATTATTAACAAAGAATATAACAGACTTAGAGGATATGTTAAGAAGGCATACCCTGATATGAAGCTGTTTATAGGCAACGAGATATACTATTATCCCAGTGTGCCCGAATGGATAGATGAAGGAAGGGTTCACACACTTGCGGACTCTAATTATGTGCTGCTTGAGTTCTCAAATGGCGTAGAAACAAGAGAATTAATGGATGCAGTGCAGAATATGTGCGCTAATGGGTATTATCCTATTCTTGCACATGTTGAAAGATATGATAAGTTAGTAAAAACACCCTCATTTGTAGAGGATTTAATTGAAAGTGGTGCGCACATTCAGATTAATGCCAAGGCTGTAATGGGGCAGGAAGGTCTTAAACCAAAGCATTTTGTTAAGAAACTTCTTAAGAACAACTGGGTTCATTTTGTGGGAACAGATGCTCATAGTATGGGGTCAAGACAGCCGGAAATAGCAGAATGTGCGGAATATATAATTAATAAGTTTGGTTCTGATTACGCGGCGAGTATTCTGTATAAGAATGCTTTATGTATTGTTAAGAATATACCGCTTTAGTATTATTGAGGAGAGTTATTAGATGGAACAGAATAGCCAAATTCAGTCCGATGATATAGAAATCGACCTTGTGGAGCTCATAGGAGTCCTAATGAGCAGGGCTTGGATAATCATTTTTTGTACTATAGTTGCAGGCTTAATTACCCTTTTGCTTAGCATATATGTTATTACCCCCAAGTACGAATCTACTACCAAAATCTATATTATTAACAGACAGAGTAATGAGACTCTTACCTATTCGGATTTGCAGACCGGTACACAGCTTACTAAGGATTATCAGGAGCTTGTAACCAGTCGTCCGGTTCTTGAAGAGGTTAAGAGTGAGCTTAATCTTGATCTGGATAATGATGACCTTAAGGATAAGATTAGTGTAACTGTTCCTACAGATACACGTATTGTTACAATTACTGTAGAGGATGCAGAACCTCAGATTGCAAGAGCAATTGCTGATTCTATTCGTATTTCTGCATCTGAACATATTTCCCAGGTTATGAATACTGAGGCTGTCAATGTTGTGGAGGAGGCTAATCTTCCTGATGAGCCCAGTAGTCCTAAGGTACTTAAGAATACTGTGATTGGTGCACTTGTTGGAGCTTTTCTTGCAATTGCCATAATTGTTCTTGTATATATTATGGATGATACCATTAAGAATCCTGATGATGTGGAGAGATATTTAAAGGTCAGTGTATTAGGATCTATTCCTTATATTGATGAGAAAGCTTCAACTGATTCCGGTAAAAAGCACAGAAAAAGCAAAAAGAAATCAACTGCCGTAAGTAAGACGATTACTACGCCCATGTCAGTAAGTGATAAGACCTAAGGAGCATAAAAATGGATACAAAGCTTATAACAATAAACAGGAAAACCAAGCTTGACTTTCAGACAAATGAAGCATATAAGACCCTTCGAACCAACATAGAATTTTGCGGTAATAATGTTAAGGTAATTGCCATTACGAGTTGTGTTCCCAATGAAGGTAAGTCGTCAGTATCCTTTAATCTTGCCATATCAATGGCTGAAGCCGGAAAGCATGTGCTATTTATCGATGCTGATATGAGAAAGTCGGTACTTATGGGGCGTTATCAGATACAGAAGATTTCTTCCGGATTATCACATTTCCTTGCAGGAAAAAGAGATGTTCAGGATGTTATTTATTCTACCAATGTAAAGGGATTACATATTATTCCGACAGGACCTGTACCCCCTAACCCGTCAGAGCTTCTTGGGGTATCAAGATTTAGACTGGTACTTAGTAAATTCAAGGATATTTATGATTATGTAATTATAGATACGCCTCCTCTTGGAAGCGTTATTGACAGTGCGGTAATTGCACAGAACTGTGATGGTGCCGTTTTGGTTCTTGAAGCAAGAGCTATCGGACGTAAATTCGCAGAGAGAGTTATTGACCAGCTTCGAAAAACAGGCTGTCCCATTCTTGGTGTAATTCTTAATAAGGTTGAAATTAGTGGAAAATACTATGGTAAGTACTACGGCAAGTATTACGGTAAATACTATGGAAGCTATTATGGAAACTATTATGGAAATTATGGAAACGGTCATGAACAGTAGATTAAACAGTAGTGTTATGATTTGGTGAGAATATGTCAGACAATCAATTATACAATAGAATATCCGGTGAGATTAAGGGAGCCCTAAAGGAAGGTCTTGATAGTAGGAATTTCTCAGGTCTTAATGAGGCTATTTCCAATTCTGTAAACATGGTTATTGACGAGGCTCAAAATAGTATTAAAAAAACTATTGATTCTAAGTGTAGTACAGAGCCTGTTAATGTATCTAACCATAAGTATGCTTCCTATTCAACGGGAAGTGCTACAAGACAGAAGCAGATGGAGCTTGAAAAGGAACGTGAATTACGAAGCGCCAAAGCTGCCAATGTACGTAAGGATAATACATTTAGTGATATAATTGCAGGTAAGGAAGTGGTATATGAGAATGGGAAACCGCTTCCCACAAAATTCAGACCTGTTGGTAAGGCCGCAGGAACTGTAAAGGCTATTTCCGGTGGGGTGTTATCGGTTATATTTGGCATAATTACTATTGCAATGTCTGCTTTTATTTCCATCGACGGATTTTTTGTTGCAATGGCAATTATTTTTGGAATGTTGTTTTGCGGCAGTGTTGGCTTATTTGTAAATGGTTATTCAAGATTAAATCTTATAAATAGAGCCAGAAGATTCGTTCAGTTATGCGGTAATAATCAGTATAATACCTTGTCTCAAATGTCTGATGCTACAGGTATTTCTGAAGGCAAAATTGCGAAACAGATTAGGAAGATTTTATCCATCGGAATGTATCCGGAAGGCTATATAGATGATGATAATACAACACTTATGTTGTCTGACAGTGTATACAAGCAGTATGTGGATACAATGACAAGAAAGCTTAATGATGACTTAAGACTACAGGAGGAGCGCAAGAGTCTTGAGGTATCTGTAAATTCCGATGCTGCCTCTAAGCTGTCTAACGATGAACAAAAAGAATTAGAGCAGATGATTACTGCAGGAAATAATGCTATTTCAAGGTTACATGCATTAAATGACAGTATACCCGGAGAAGTAATTTCAGAGAAGCTTGACAGACTTGAGAATATTCTTAAACAGATTTTTAATTGTGTTAAGGAGCATCCTGAACAAATGGACAGAATGCATAAGCTTATGGATTATTATCTTCCCACAATGCTTAAGCTGGTAGAAGCCTATGACGAATATGACAAGGTTTCAGACCCGGGTAGAGATATTATAGATGCAAAGTCAGAAATTGAGAAAACTCTTGATACTATAAACGATTCCTTTGTTAAGCTGCTTAATAACCTTTTTGAAAAATCAGTGCTTGATGTAACCTCTGATGCAAAGGTGCTTAAGGTTATGCTGGCTCAGGAAGGTTTGTAAAAACTTTAAATAATTTTATGATTAGAAGGAGGAACAAAATGAGCGAATTTGAAGAAAATGAGGTAATTATTGATGTGGAGGAGCCTAAGGCACCTGCTGTTGAAATGGCATCATCTGCTAAAGAGCTTATTACCCTTAAGGATGCAGATACAGAATTAACTGTTGAGGAACAGAATATTGTTCGTAATTATGTTTCTCAGATAGATCTTAATAATTCTCAGATGGTAATTCAGTATGGTGCAGGTGCTCAGAAAAAGGTTGCTGATTTTTCTGATACAGCACTTAACAGCGTTCGCACAAAGGATATTGGCGAAATAGGTGGAATGCTTACAGACCTTGTTACAGAGCTTAAGAACTTTGATGCCAATGAGGAACGTAAGGGATTACTTGGCCTTTTCAAAAAGGGTCAGGCTAGAATGGAAAGTCTTGTTGCCAAGTATGATAAGGCAGAGAATAATGTTAATAAGGTTGTTAAGGTAATGGAAGGACATCAGGTGACTTTGCTTAAGGATGTAGCAATGCTTGACAAGATGTATGAGACTAACCTTGAATATTATAAGGATCTTACCTTATATATACTTGCCGGCAAGGAAAAGCTTGAGCTTGCAAAGACTCAGGAGCTACCTAGGCTTCGTGAAAAGGCTGCACAGTCAGGACTTCCTGAAGATTCACAGGCTGCCTCTGATTATGCTTCAATGATAGAGCGCTTTGAGAAAAAGATTTACGATCTTGAGCTTACAAGAAACATAGCTATGCAGATGGCTCCACAGATTCGTCTTATTCAGAATAATGATACAATGATGTCTGAGAAGATTCAGTCTACTCTTGTTAATACTATTCCTTTATGGAAAAGTCAGATGGTTATAGCTGTTGGACTTAATCATTCCACTGAGGCTGCTAAAGCTCAGAAGGAGGTATCCGACATGACAAACGAACTGCTTAAGAAGAATGCTGAAGCTCTTAAGATAGCTACTATTGAATCTGCCAAGGAAAATGAAAGAGGAATTGTAGATATAGAAACACTTACACAGACTAATCAGACACTTATTGATACTCTCAATGAAGTGGTACAGATTCAGGAGGATGGAAGAAATAAGAGAGCTGCAGCAGAGGTTGAGCTTGCAAGAATAGAAACAGAAATGAAGGATAAGCTTCTTGAAATCAGTAAATCAAGTGCAAAATAAATTTATGGGGTTGTCTATAGCGACAGCCCCTTTTTAAGGACTATGGGGTAATCTATGGCTGTTAAGAATAGAACACTGGAAATACTTAATATACTTGATGAAATGTATGGAACTGACAGGGTATGTTATCTTGAACATTCAAATGCCTGGCAATTAATTGTTGCTACTATTTTGTCTGCACAGTGTACCGATGCAAGGGTAAATATTGTAACAAGACAGCTTTTTTTGAAATATCCCACAGTTGATACACTTGCCTATGCTGATATAGAGGACGTGGAAAAAATAATAAAGCCCGTGGGTTTTTATCATAATAAGGCTAAAAATATTATTGGCTGCTCTAAAATGATACATGAAGAATTCCTAGATGAGGTGCCAAGGAGGCTTGAAGACCTTGTTAAGCTTCCGGGAGTAGGACGTAAAACAGCAAATGTCATTCGCGGAAACATTTACAATGACCCAAGTATTGTAGTTGATACCCATGTAAAAAGAATATCGAAAAAGCTTGGATTAACTACTGAGGATGACCCTGAAAAGATAGAATATGAATTGATGAAGGTATTGCCTAAGGAACACTGGATTCTGTATAATATCCAGATTATTACCTTTGGCAGAGATATATGCAAAGCAATAAATCCCCAATGCTCAGAATGCAGACTGTCAAAATATTGTAAAAACAGTAAATAGAATTCACTATTCTAATTAGACTCATTGGAGCTTACGAATTTATTAATGTCTGATTTTTCATTAAGACTATTAATAATAGGATTTTTCATTAGGGAATTAAGGTTATTTGCCTTTTCAGTTAGTATATCAATCTTGTCAAATTCAAAATTGGCAACATATATATCTGCCAGATTATCATAGGTAGACTTAATATCACTTCCTATATCTACTGCATACTCAAGGACGCATTTTGCATCAGCTGTAAGTTTATTGGCAAGAAGCAGATTGCCCCAGGTATTTAGTGAGGATACGAGGGCGGTAAAATTTTGATCGTATTCTGTAAGGATGGGAAGATTGGCAACACCGTAGGTTAATTTAAGGTCAGTATTTGTTATTCCTGTAAAGTTAACAATCTTCTTATTAGAAATATCCTTTATTGCTGCTTCGATATTTTCTATTTCAGGATTATCATTGACTGCGTTAAAGGGGAGCTTATCGAGAGGGATATTAATGTACGAAAGCTCAGCTAATGACTGTTTTCTTGTATTATTAGCCTGTATTTCTTTATCATGTAAGGCTTTTTCACCGATATTGAAGGTGTTGGTGGTGCGTTTTAGATAAATAAGTATAATCAGAAAACTTATTACTATGGTTGTAAAAATAGGTGATATCATATATAATTACCTTTCAAAGGAGTTTTAAAAATGAATTTTTATAGTAAAAAATCCCGTAAAATTATATCAAGTGTTATTATTATTATTCTTATATTGGCAATGGTAGTTCCTTCATTGGCATATTTACTTTAATATTTAAGTGCCATAATTGAATTATATCATTAAGACACAGGTTTTAGCAAAATATATAAGGATATCTAATTCACTAAAGTGATTGGTCAGGTACTAAGAGCTTGACCTAGGTAATATGATACAATTACTCAGTCGGTGTTTTTGCTCCGACTTTATTTACTTTACAGCAGTGTACTATTGAATCGAGGTAGAGAAGTGAAGAAATCACTTAAAATGGCAATAGCAGTAATATGCGTAATTAATCTGTTTATTACCAATGGAAAAATATGTTATGCAGAGGATACAGTAGGTCAGGTAATAGAAATTATACCTAATGTTAATGGTGAGGATTCGCCCAATAATAGCCAGGGTGTTGCAGGCGAGAAGAGAACAATTAATATAAGGGCAGGGGCTGACGTATCTATTGATGATGATTTAGGTGAGGATTATTCTGATACCACCGGTGAGGTTGTTGACGAAGTATCAGAGGACTCTCTTAGTGGTGAAATCAATTTTGATTTACCCAAGAATGACTACATAGACCCTACACTTACAATGAATAAGGGTATTTATGCCGATGATATAGAGCTTTCCGGTCTTACCTATAAGGAAGCTAAGGACAGAGTCAATTCTTATATAGAGGAGCTTAAAAATAAGCAGATTTCTCTTAAATCAATTAATGATCGAGTTAAGACAGTCAGTGCAGGTCAGCTTGGATTAAGCTGGGACAATGAAGATTTTCTTGAAGAGGCTATTACACTTGGTAAGTCAGGTAATATAGTGGCAAGATACAAGGAGAATAAGGACTTAGAGGTTGAGCATAAGGTCTATAATGTGGATGTTGATTTTGAAAAATCAATGATAAAGGCTGTAGTACAGGAAGAAAGTGACGACTGCGGCTCAGATGCCAAGGATGCTACACTTTCCTTAGAGAATGGGGTTTTCCATATTTCAGAAGGACAGGCCGGCTATGGTGTGGATGTTACTGCTTCTTCTAAAAAGGTATTTTCTGATTTGTCTGATTGGAATAAGCAGGAAACAAGCGTTGAGTTAGTAGGTGGTCTTATTGACCCTAAGGGTAAGGCATCGGATCTTGAGAAGGTTCAGGATTTACTTGGATCCTTTACAACGAGCTTTTCTTCATCAGGCAGTGAGAGATCCGGTAATGTTAGAAACGGTACTAAGCTTATTAATGGTACTGTTTTATTTCCCGGAGACCAGTTGTCTGTATATGAAACAGTAAGTCCTTTTTCAGAGGAGAATGGTTATTTCCTTGCGGGCTCCTACTCTAATGGTTTGGTGGTTGAGAGTCTTGGCGGAGGTATATGTCAGGTTAGCTCCACTCTATATAATGCAGTTCTTAGGGCAGAGCTTCAGGTTGATGAGCGTTCCAATCATTCAATGATTGTTAACTATGTAGATATGTCAGCAGATGCAGCTATTTCCGGAACCTATAAGGATTTTAAGTTTACTAATTCCTCTGATGCACCAATCTATATTGAGGGCTATACTACTGCAGATAAGCAGGTGGTATTTAATGTATATGGTCATGAAACAAGACCGTCTAATCGCTCTGTAAGCTTTGAAAGTGTTGAGATTTCCAAAACAGAGCCGGAGGGCGAGAAGATTGTTGCGGATTCATCACTTCCTGTTGGTGAGATATCAGTTCAGTCAGCACATACGGGATATGTTGGTGAGTTATGGAAAATCGTCAAGGTGGATGGAGTAGAAACCGAGAGAGAACGAGTTAATAAGAGCACATATCAGGCTGTACCTAAAACAGCATCTGTAGGAACTGCTGCGGATAATCCCGCTTTCACACAGATGATTAATGCTGCGATTGCCTCAGGAAGCATAGCAACCTGTAAGGAAACTATTAATCAGCTACGCGCTCTGGCTCAGAGTGCTCCTGTTGTACCTGTTCCACAGTCGGTAGAACCGGTTCAAGGTGAGCCAGACCTTGAAAGCACATATTCAGAGTAATATTTATAAATCATAAAAAGAAGGTATAAGCATGAAGGTCGGTAAAGTACCTGAAGCTGTTTTAAAGCGTTCAATAATAAAACAGATAAAGACAAAGAGAGAAGAGATTATTACAGGAGCTGCAGTAGGTGAGGACTGTGCGGTTATAGAGCTTAAGGAGGACGAGGTATTTGTTATAAGTACCGATCCCATTACAGGTACTGCCAAGGATATAGGAGCCCTATCTATTCATGTGACTGCCAACGATATAGCCTCCTCAGGGGCTGAGGTGGTAGGTGTAATGTTGAGCGTTCTTCTTCCGGAATCCACTGAGGAGGAGGACCTTAAGGCAATGATGAAGGAGGTTGAGGCTACCTGTCATGAGCTTAATATTCAGACAATGGGTGGTCATACAGAGGTTACCAAGGTTGTGAACCAGCCTGTGGTTACTGTTACAGGTATAGGCAAAGTCAAGAAAGACAAGGTAATAAAAACCTCCGGTGCCAGGATTAATGATGATATAGTTATTACAAAGTGGATAGGCCTTGAAGGAACAGCAATAATTGCAAAGGAAAAGGAGCAAGAGCTTAACAAGCGTTTTAGCAGTCCGTTTATTAATGGTGCTAAGGAATTTTCCAAGTATTTGTCAGTAGTTAAGGAGGCAGGAATTGCAGCAGGGCTTAATGCACATGCTATGCATGATGTTACAGAGGGTGGAATTTTCGGAGCCTTATGGGAAATTGCCGAAGCCTCTTCGGTAGGTCTTGAGATAGACTTAAAGAGTATTCCGCTTAAACAGGAAACAGTTGAAATATGTGACTTTTACGGAATTAATCCATACTGTCTTATTTCCAGCGGTTCAATGCTTATTGCAACACCTAATGGCTCGGACCTTGTAAGAGAGCTTAAAAAGGAAGGCATAGAGGCAACTGTTGTAGGTAAGGTTATGGCTGGCAATGACAGAGTGTTGTTAAATGAAGAGGAGAAGAGATTCCTCGAGCCACCAAAAAGTGATGAATTATATAAGGTTATTTGAAAATAGAGTATTTTAAGAAAGCGAGGGAATAAAAATGAGGGAAAAAATTCTTAATTATGTTGAGAAGAACAGCAGAGTAGATTTAAAAGACTTAGCGGTTATGCTTGGTACTACTGAGGCGGAGGTGGCCTCAGAAATGTCAGCTATGGAAGCTGAGGGAATTATTTGTGGATATCATACCCTTATTGATTGGGACAAGGTAACAACAGAACGTGTTAATGCACTTATTGAAGTAAGAGTTACACCACAGCGTGGTCATGGCTTTGATGCAATAGCAGAGCGAATTTATAAATATCCTGAGGTGGAGGCTACTTATCTTATTTCGGGAAGCTATGATTTACTTGTATCTTTAGAGGGTAAGACCATTAAGGAAATCAGTAGCTTTGTATCACAGAAGCTTTCAACACTTGAATCGGTTATTTCTACAACTACTCATTTTATCCTGAAGAAATATAAGGATCACGGTACTATTCTTCACGGAGATACTGAAGATGAAAGGATGATAATGACACCATGAGAGATCCCTTATCCAAAACAATAGTAAGTATTAAGCCATCAGGTATTCGTAAATTTTTTGATATAGCCAGTGAGCGTAAGGATACTATTTCACTGGGTGTTGGTGAGCCTGATTTTGATACACCATGGCACATTAGAGATGAGGGTATATATTCCCTTGAAAAGGGCAAGACCTTCTATACCTCTAATTCAGGTTTATTGGAGCTTAGAGAAGAAATATGCAATTATGTTGAGCGCAAATATCATGTTTCCTATGAAGCTAAAACAGAAGTAATTATTACAGTTGGTGGTAGCGAGGCAATTGATATATGCTTAAGAGCTATGTGTGATCCCGGAGATGAGGTATTAATTCCACAGCCCAGTTATGTATCCTATGAGCCATGTGCAATTCTTGCAGGTGCCAAGCCTGTTATTATAGAGCTTAAGAATGAGAATGAATTTAAGTTAACCAAGAAAGAGCTTCTTGATGCTATTACAGATAAGACTAAGATTCTTGTGCTTCCCTTCCCTAACAATCCTACAGGGGCTATTATGACAAGAGAGGACCTTGAGGACATTGCAAAGGTATGTATAGAGAAGGATATATTTGTATTGTCAGATGAGATTTATGCAGAGCTTACCTATGGTAGAGAGCATGTTTCAATTGCATCTCTTCCGGGAATGAAGGAGAGAACTGTATTAATCAATGGATTTTCCAAGGCATTTGCAATGACGGGATGGAGACTTGGATATGCCTGTGGACCCCATGATATTATTCAGCAGATGACCAAAATTCATCAGTTTGCAATAATGTGTGCACCTACAACCAGTCAGTATGCGGCTGTTGAGGCATTAAGAAATGGTGATAACGATGTTGAAATGATGAGAGAGTCATACGATCAGAGACGTCATTTTCTTATGCATGCATTTAAGGAAATGGGGCTTCCATGTTTTGAACCCTACGGAGCTTTTTATGTATTCCCGTGCATTAAAGAGTTTAATATGACCTCTGAGGAGTTCGCATTTGCTCTATTGGATGCAGAGAATCTTGCAGTGGTTCCGGGCTCTGCCTTTGGAGACAGTGGTGAAGGCTTCCTTCGTATTTCCTATGCTTATTCCATTGAAAAGCTTAGAATTGCAATGGAAAAGCTTGCACACTTTATTGAACAATTACGAAGTAAGGGTAATTAATTTTATATATGAGCGAGAAATTAGACAGTATATTAAGAAAACTTAATATAGAGCATTGGAAAGCCATTGCTGCAGTATTGATTATATTCGATATTGTGGCAGTGAATTTTTCGTACCTTTTTGCTTTGTGGATTAGATTTGACTGTCGTATCAGACTTATTCCTGTCCAATATATTGGACCTTTTATTAAGTTTGCTCCCTTTTACACGGTTTTTTGTGTGCTTGTATTTGCCAAGCTTCGTATGTATAAGACAATATGGCGCTTTGCAAGCTATAGTGAGCTTCTTAGGATTCTTATTGGTTCCATTATAACCTTTCTTTTTCATACAATCGGTATTACCTTTATTCATAGAATGCCTATATCCTACTATATTTTTGGTGCGGTAATTCAGTTTGGCCTTGTTGCCGGTGTGAGATTTTTGTATCGTTTCTTCTTACTTATGGATTTTACCGGCGGTATGAGAACAGTTGAACGTGAGGATAATGTGCTTCTTATCGGTGCAGGTTCTGCCGGTCAGATGATTTTGCGTGATGTAAGTCATTCTAAGGAAACTACTGATAGGATATGCTGTATTATTGATGATGATCCCAATAAATGGAACAGATATATAGATGGTGTTCCCATTGTAGGCGGTCGTGATGAAATAATGAGTGCAATAGCCAAGTACGATATTAAGAAGATATATGTTGCATTGCCTAATTCTGATGTATCTGCAAAGCGAGATATTCTTAATATTTGTAAGGAAACAGGCTGTGAGCTTAAGAATCTTCCGGGAATGTATCAGCTTGTTAACGGTGAAGTATCAGTAAGCTCTATGAGAAGTGTCAAAATAGAGGACTTGTTAGGTCGTGAACCTATTAAGGTTAATCTTGATGAGATTTTTAAATTTCTTACAGACAAAGTCATTTTGGTTACAGGTGGTGGCGGTTCTATAGGCTCTGAGCTATGTAGACAGATTGCAGCGCATAAGCCCAAGCTGCTTATAATATTTGATATATACGAAAACAATGCCTACGATATTGAGCAGGAGTTAAGGACAGACTATCCGGGACTTAATCTATTGGTGCTTATAGGCTCTGTCAGAGATTCAAGACGTATTAACTCTGTTTTTGAGACCTATCATCCTGAGATTGTATATCATGCAGCAGCACATAAGCATGTACCTCTAATGGAGGATTCGCCCTGTGAAGCTATTAAAAATAATGCCATAGGAACATATAAAACAGCTCATGCGGCTATGCTTAACGGTTGTAAGAGATTTGTACTTATTTCTACAGACAAGGCTGTTAATCCTACGAATATTATGGGAGCCAGCAAGCGACTGTGTGAAATGGTAATACAATCCTTTAATCAGCTGATTATTGATGGTAAGATTGAGAAGATTCCCGGACTGTTTCAGCATGAAATGGATGCAGAGGGTGTTAGAATATCAAGAAAGCTTGATCCTGCTTTTATTAAGACAGAGTTTGTAGCAGTGCGTTTTGGAAATGTACTTGGTTCTAATGGTTCTGTTGTTCCTCTTTTTAAGAAACAGATTGCCAATGGGGGACCTGTAACTGTTACTCATCCTGAGATAATCAGATATTTTATGACTATTCCGGAGGCTGTTTCATTAGTTCTTCAAGCAGGAACCTATGCACATGGTGGTGAAATATTTGTTCTTGATATGGGTGAGCCTGTAAAAATAGATACTCTTGCCAGAAATCTTATTAAGCTTTCCGGATTACAGCCTGATGTGGATATTAAGATTCAATATACGGGATTGAGACCGGGTGAGAAGCTATTCGAAGAGAAGCTGATGGCTGAGGAGGGTATGCTCACTACACCGAATAAGATGATTCATATAGGTAAGCCTATTGAATTTGATGCGGTTAAATTTATAGAAGACCTTCAGGAATTGATGGCCGTATGTTATGAGAATAATGATGCTATTGGAGAATATGTAAAAAAGGTTGTTACAACCTATAATCCAATGTTTTGAGGATTTCGAGAGCTCGTAGAGCGGAGAAATCCGGTATCGTTGGGGGCAAAATACCTTTTGACCCCAACATCATGTGATTATAACAGGAAGTCTACGGCGTATTTGAATTGGGGGAGCAAAATGAAAGAAAGGTTTTTGCGTTGGTGCTGTGGGGGAGTTGATACTTCCTTCTTTGTAAACAATGCAGAGTATATTCAATTTCATAATGCAAAGCTTACTAGCATTTTCTTAAAAATGTGTGTTGCTTTTTGTGTTGCTTATTCTGTTATCTGCTATTGCTTTTACCCTACCGGATTTGCGCCATCTATTCTTGTGGCAGCTACATTTTTAATCTGTCTTTATCTTTTCTTTAGACGCTTTGGTAAAATGTCTTCAAGACTTACCAATGTATATGTTCAGGTATTTGCCGTATCAATGGCAATGTTTCTCCTTCATTATAATTTTTATAATTATGAAGGAGTATCTGTTGTTATTCCCTTGTTTTTAATGATTATAAGTCTTGTGTATATTATGCCGATGCAGAGAATTGCCGTATTTATATTTCTGGTGTTTGCCATTTTATTTACATCAACTCTTGTGCTTAAGCCCCAGTTTTTGTTTTATGATACAGTGGATTGTATTATTGGAGCAGGCTTCGGACTGGTGCTTGGAAGAAGTGTACTTAAGAGCCGAGTAAATGAGATTATCCTTATTAACAGAATAAAGGCAGAGTCTAAGCTTAAGGATGAAAAAATTGATATAGCTATGGACTTGGCAAATACTGATGTGCTAACAGGAGTTAAGAATAAAACGGCCTATACCCAGGCTGAGGAGAGAATTAATTCTCAGCTTAAGGCTAATGAGGAACTGGAATTTGCAATTGTTGTTTGCGATATTAACAAGCTTAAGACTACAAATGATTTATACGGACATGTAGCAGGCGATGAGCTTATATGCTCTGTTACCAAAATGATATGCGATACCTTTAAGAGAAGCCCCGTATACAGAATCGGAGGCGATGAATTTGTAGTGATTTTGTGGGATACAGATTATAATAATCGTGGTATTTTATTTAAAGAGATGACTACTAGGATTCTTGATAATGTTAAGAAGGGTGGTCCTACCTTTGCAGCAGGTATGTCAGCCTATGCTTCCTATAAGGATGAGGCTATAAAGGATGTATTTAAAAGGGCTGATGAAGCAATGTATAAGGATAAGGAGAAATTACACGAGCTTATGGTATTAAATGAAAACCATTAAACAAGGTTGAAAATCAATAAAAAATTGTGTAATAATAAGGTTATTGAGATTATTTTTTCGGGGGGAATTTAATGGTTAATACGGAATTTAGACATTTACCTGTTTACATTAGACGTATAAAAGTATTGGCAAAGTTTAATGCAGTAATTAAGGATTTCCATACTATCGTTGCCGATTCGCCATATACCATTGAAGATTTAAGTGAAGTATCCGATCGGGATAAATATGCACGAATTAATAATGCTATTTATGTGAGAAGAAAACATCTGTATAAGGTAGATGAGAAGGACCCTGTATACCTTAGTATTTTTAGGGTTGCCAAGGATGATTATATATTGGTAGTGTCGTTAGATCCGTCAAACATGATAGGTAAAAAGGTACTTAAGACATGCTTTGAGACTGTATCGGCAGAACCTATTTTTTGTGTTAATCCAAGACATGAGGCTCCGTTTATATGCACAAGGCATTTTCAGAAAATGCTTCCTAAGCATGGTGTAGAACCGGCATGTGATTATAATACCGATATGCACAGAGTTAACGGTGTAAGAGCTCAAGAAACCTTCTATCTGCCTATGGCACTTCAGGATACCATTAATCAGAAAATGATATCTCCGGAAAGTACAATACAGGGATTGATTGTTCTTATATGGGGCTTTATTATGTGCTCTTATGTGGGACGTAAGAAGATTATTACAAGAGTTGTTCATGAGGGTGGAATATTAAGAAGCTTCCCTATGGTAATAGATATAGAACAGGTTTTTAATGAACAGCACGACAGAATCAAGGATGAATTTCGTAAGGCAGAGGATTATGATAGATGCAGTGTTGATGTGCTTAATAGTCAGCTTCATTATGACTTTGCAAAATATGCTCCCTTGTCCTATGAATTTTATCATAATCACATGTATGATTACTTCTTAAGGGCTATTCGTGACGGAATAACATATGTTTCTGAGGAGTATGAGGATACACTTACACCCATAAGTGTTAAGTGTGAATATATAGATGGCAAATTCACATTTATATATGATTATGATGAAGGATATTTTCAGGGGATGCAGATTGCCTGTCTCCATGATAAAATGATTGAATTTCTTAAAAAATCCTTTCAGTCGTAATTTAATGGAAGCATTGTTCGTAGTTATAGGTAGTAATATATTCATACATACTAAGTAGTGTATCGTAGCAGGTGGCTTGTGTTAATTCATAGTCACCTGCTTTCATATAGCGGTACATTTTTAAGTTAACCTGCTGATTATAGTGGGAATAATCACGATAGTAATTAAGGTCTGTAATAGTATCATAATCATTTTGAAAATAAAAAAGTCTAACATTACTGCACTGAAGAAGTCGCTCATATTCCCTGTCTAAGGTACATATAGTGGCTGTGGCATTACCCTTAAGTATACAGTCATCCCAGAACAGAATACTGTAGGGTGGTGCATAAAGGTAGAAATTCACATCCTTATTGTCATTGATAATGCTTAGTAAACGGTCTGTGACCTTGTCTGCATTATCAAAGTACACATCATAGGCACGCTCCTCCTGTTTAACTAACAGTCTTAAGGACATATATGCTGCCCTTGCGGCATATTTAGAATATTCATAATCATCATTCCACACATAGGCATTGGAATCATCATAATCCTCACGGTAATTATTTACTAAGAATTTTGGTACATAATCAAAGAGAACTGATTTATTAAAAAGATAGTGAACATCTTTAATACCGGGTGTGGCTAAATAATAGTCTTCAATAGTACAGGGATAGGAATTGTTATCATCAATAAACAGATAAGTGTCCAGGCAGAAGAATATGTTTTTAGTTCCTTCATGCTTAAGGGCCTCTTTAAGTACCGGCTCATAATCATCCATGTGAGCCCCCTGTAGTGGAAGCTTGACACATTTATTGCCAAGTACATTGTCTTCAAACCAGGTGTCCTTAAAATTCTCGCTCATGGAGGAACCAATAAGGGCAGTATCGTAGTCCATGTTTCTTGCAAGACCTATAACTGAAGAACGCTCATCGGTTTCTACTGCTGCCAGCTTAAAGGAAGGAGCATGATACCTTACAAAGGGGTCAATAAGGATAGTAAACCCTGCAATAAGTACAAGAAGCAGAAGAGTATATGTAATTGTACGTGTAAAAAATTTTTTTGAATCCATGTATGCTCCTAATTAAAAATTCGTGTAGATAAATTCTGTTACCTTTGACAGTGACAGTATTGACCATACTAACATAATAACAATTGTAAGGATACATCTTTTATTATACTGAATATTGGTAAGTCTTTTTGTTGTATTTTTGCATACCAAAGAAATAATAACAGAAATAAGTAAAAGACTTATCATAATAATGCAGCCGCTTATGTAGGGTGTAGAATTTGTTGTGGTAAGAATCATCCATTGAAAAAATTGCATTTCATCAGGGGTGGCATCGGCTACCAGCTTAATGTCCACAGGAAGCATTTTAAATGAAAACAGTTCCCTGTAGTAATCCATTGCCATTTTTAAATCATTTGCTCTGAAAATAATCCATGTAAGGTTGACAAAAAGGAAGGTGTAAAGGAAACGTATAATCTTAGGGATTTTTTCTGTGATTTTACTTAAAGCTTTGCTGATTATTATTCCAATACCGTGAAGCATTCCCCAGACAATAAAGGTAAGTGCTGCCCCGTGCCACAGTCCGCTTAGGAAGAACACTATAAACATATTGAGGTAGGTTCTAAGGATACCCTTGCGATTGCCTCCCATTGGAATATATACATAGTTTCTGAAAAATCGTGTAAGAGAAATATGCCATTTCTTCCAGAAATCATCAACAGAAAGGGCGCAGTAGGGAGTGTTAAAATTATCAATAAGTTCTATATTAAGCATTAGACAGATGCCCTTTGCCATATCGCAGTAACCGCTAAAATCAAAATATATCTGCATTGTATAGGCAACCATAACAATAAAAGCATTTGTTGTACCAAGAGACGAAATGTTGCTATAGCCCCAGTTTGTTATATTTGATAAATTGTCTGCAAGAAGAACCTTTTTTGATAAGCCTATGGTGAAGGCAATTAATCCCTTAGAAATATTGTCGTAATTGACTTTGCGTAGCGTTTCATCCCCAAATTGTGGAATTAAATCAGTGTCAAAGGCAATGGGACCTACTGTGATTTTAGGGAAAAAGGTAATAAACAGTGAGTAATTAAGGAAATCCTCAAAAGTAGGTCTAGATGGTGATTCTGAGGATTTTCTATAGCTGTTTATAAGGTATGCGATTTCCGAAAATGTAATATAGCTGATTCCAAGTGGTAGAAGGGTCTGTGAATAAGTGAAGTTTGTTAAAAAGGCATTGTTAATAAGTCCCTCAAAGAATCCAAGATATTTAAAGTAGCCAAGGGAAAGCAGATTAAATACAATGCCAAAAATCAGAATTGCTTTCTTTAAGGGAATTGACTTAATTCTATTAAAAAGGCAGCTACCCATTAGAAAATTAACGGATAAAAGCACTAAAAAAACAGGAAGAGATTTGCAATCATTAATGCAGTAAAAGCACAGGGATACAAATAGCAGAAAAAGTCTTCCGCCATATTTGTAGTTAGTGGAATTGATTAAAAAATATAGGATTACCGTAAGGGGTAAAAAAACAAGTACAAACAAATATGAATTAAAAATCATTAGATACTCCAAAAAAACATCAATTAGTGTTACTAAGTGTTATTATAAGAGGAATCAAAATAAAAAACCATAGCAAATAAATATTATGATACCAGGGTCAAAAGGTCATGCTGACTCGTCGTGCTTGCACGTAAGAGGCTGTATGCACCTTTATGACCCGCCAAAACATGAAAAAGTAGCCATTTTTTGCAGAAAAATGAGCGGATTTTGAATGTTTTGA
>JAZQOI010000045.1:0-13602 GCA_045627745.1 Lachnospiraceae bacterium
GTCGACGTTGGTATCATAGAGATATTTGGAAAAGATGGAGCGGGAAAAACCACTCGAAAGCAATTAGAGGTTGATTTTGTAGTGAATCAAGGTAGTCAGAGATATTACATTCAGGTGGCGTATGATATGTCATCAGAGGAGAAACAGGCACAGGAATTTAATTCGCTCAGAAATATTCCGGATTCATTCAAGAAGATTGTTATTGTAAATGGAACAAAGAAACCTTGGAGAAACGATGAGGGCTTTGTGATTATGGGCATGAAGTATTTCCTTCTTAATGCCGATAGTCTAGAATTTTAAAGAGAGGAATAATAAAATGAAGACAGAACCTGGAATACTAAGGTGCGAGTGGAACTTGAAAAAATAGCGGATAAGTTATTTGGTTAGGCGGGAAGAAAATTCCCGCCATTTTATTTTTGGAAAAAAAGCGCACAAATGAAATGCTTCAAACGTTATACCTATAGAGGAGGATGAAATCCATGGATTTGAAAGAACAGTACAAAAAGCTCCTTAAGTACTGTTATATGAAAACGAAGGATAGATTTACTGCAGAAGATATTGTTCAGGAAACCTTTCTTAGATTTTGGCAAAGCCATTCCTATGAAGATACCGGTAAGGAAATGTCCTATCTATATACAATTGCCAGAAACCTCTGTATTGATGAGTTTAGAAGGGAAAAAATACTTGATATAGATGCATATTCAGAACTGTTGGAGTGTCAAAGTGTTGGAATGGATTATATGATAGATTCTCTTGCAATTACAGAGGTGCTGGAGAAATTACCAGATAATCTGAAGGAAATTATTGTGCTGAGATATGTAAGTGAAATGTCGAGTGCTGACATTGGAAGGGTAATGAATTTGTCCAGATTTTCAGTTAACAGGCGCCTAAAGGAAGGGCTTAAGCTATTAAGAAACTATATGGGAGGAGATGCAGATGACTGATAAAGAATTAAAGCACATGTTGAAAAATGCGTATGAATTGCCTGAATCAGGTGGCAGTCAAAGATTTATAAAAGAGCATGAAAAAAGATCCAGACAGCTTTCGGATGTTATAAAAAACGAATTCTATTATATGGGAATAAAAAGTATCCTGGCTGGATTTATTTTATGTGGTTTATTTATGGCTGTGGCACTAAATGGTGAGGAAAATATGATGTGGATAACATCCTCAATGCTTCCGGTCTGTTCTCTGATACCTTTGATACCAATACTGCGTTCTGGTAAATATGGAATGTGCGAATTAGAGGCTGCCAGCAGATTTTCTCTGAAATTCATCCAGTTGATCAGAATGTTTATTTTAGGAATATTTAGCAGTGTAGTTATTTTGGGCGGAAGTGTCTTGCTAAGAAAAATATGGATATGCGGAATGCTGGATATTGTAATATATATGCTTTTACCTTATTTTGTCAGCATCTGGGGGAGTCTCTTTATTGCCAGAAAGTGGCATGGAAAAGAGAGTGCCATAGGTGTGCCATTTATATGCATAGCTACAGGATTCCTTCCAACCACCATACGGGAGTTAAGAAATGTTCATATCACACCTGATTATATGTATGTGATACTGACGGTAATAATTATGGTTGCATCTGTAAAAGAATGTATAAAATTTATTAATGAAAGGTCGGATTTATCATGGAACTTATATTAGACAGAGTAACGAAGCAGTACGCAAACAAAATAGCAGTCGATAGGCTGTCTGTGACTTTAAAGCCAGGGGTAATTGGGCTACTTGGAGCCAATGGCGCTGGTAAGACTACACTTATGCGTATGATATGTGGGATTTTGAATTCTACAAGTGGAACGATTACTTTTAAAACAAAAGATGGAGGTCTTGATTCCTCTGAGGAAATGTATAGAGATGTCTTGGGATATTTGCCACAGGATTTTGGATATTATCCAAATTTTACGGGAAAAGATTTCCTAATGTATATTTCGGCGCTTAAAGGAATAGATAAGGTTACTGCGAGAAGAAAATGTGATGAACTTCTTAAAATTGTGAATTTGGAAGCGGTTGCAAATAAGAAAATCAAGACCTATTCCGCTGGAATGAAACAGCGGCTTGGAATTGCGCAGGCTGTATTAAATGACCCCAAGATTCTTGTATTGGATGAGCCGACAGCAGGTCTTGATCCTAAGGAGAGAGTGCGCTTTCGAAATCTGATTGCAGAGCTTGGTAAGGATAGCATAGTAATCCTTTCCACACACATCGTATCGGATGTCGAGCATATCGCTGACAGAATTATTATGATGAAGGATGGTCAGTTTATCTTCGATGGAAACCTGGATGAAGTCGGTATGGATTTGGAAGATTTCTATCTAAAAAGCTTTGAAGAAGAGTCGCAGGAAGAAATATAGGAAGGTGAAGGAGGAATTGAGATGAATATATTTTTCGTTATGTATAAAGCGGAAATGAAAAAGATTTTATCTAAAAAGTCTGCGTGGGTTGCATTAGTGATAGGTGTAGCTTTTGTTTTTCTAATGGGACTTACAAATCTGTCATCTGAAGGACACATAAGTTATGTAAAGAATTCCAGGGATGTACTTGCGGAAATAGAAGGAAGAGAAATGGATGAGGCATTCTTTGCTGATTTTCGAAGTGAAGTCATGGAAGAACTTAAGCATAATGCTGACAGATATGAAAATTTGATGGCATATGATCCGGGAGCGGCATTTATGAATGGCGCAGATGCAATTGGAAAGAAATCGTTATTTGATTTGATTTACAATGTAGTGCGTGATAGAAGGCTTGTTGAGACTGTAACTGGTGCAACTTTTTATGAAAAAATGCGTGAGGATATTATAAATGATGGCAAAGAGCTTGGAGCCGGTGATGAAGAGGTTTCTGTATGGTTAGAGAAATATGACAGCATTGAAAAACCAATGAAATATTACTATGCTGGAAGCTATTCTAATATTTTGGATGTGTGGTTTTTTGTTGGCTGGGTGCTTTTCCTAAATATTGCAATTGCTCTTTCCGGAGTATTTGCAGATGAAAAAACATATAAAACAGATGCAATTATTCTATCAGCAAAAAAAGGGCGTAGTACGCTGGGCTACGCTAAAATCGCTGCAGCAGTATCTGTAGCATTATTGCAGGGACTATCAATTATTGGATCATTGTTTGGAGTTATGTTTGCCTTTTTTGGAACTGAGGGTAGCAAGGGAATGATTCAGAATATTATTCCATCCTCGCCATGGAATATAACAATAGGTCAGATGGTAATTATTTTCATATTGCTTGCATTTATTACAAGCTGCTTATGGGCATTTACAAATATGCTGCTCTCGAATATAACAGGTTCAGCAGTGGCCACATTGGCTATACATGCAGCAGTTTTGTTTGTTGGATTATTTAATGTTCCAGGGAAGCTGGGTATCGTTGCAAAGCTTTGGCAGCTTCGCCCAACCATGGTTTTATATTATGGTACATTTTGTAATACTTATAGATATGGCTCGATGAACAATGTTCAGGCTTCAGTGTTAATTTACAGTATTTGTGTGGCAATATTTGCTGTTATGCTGCTTGTATCATATAATAGGTCACAGGTGGAGAGTAGGTAGAAAATGCTATTAAAACAAGATGCATAAACAGATATCACAAATTGTTTAGTGATACCGGTTTGATACCAAAATGTTAGCTATAATAAATGAGGTATGTATTTGATAATCATATTATTTACAATCCTATGTCTTAATATTAGCCATTCTGCAAAAAAAATTACAAACATAAATGCTCAACATGAACGAGCAGGTTTTACTTTGTATAATTTGAATGGTAAGAAGGAGACAAAATAGACATGATACTACTTTGATACCTTTTCTAGAAAATAACTTAAATATTATGATGAAAATCATGAGACAGGGAAAAATGTTTTGGATAACAAGACAGAGGGACATGTTTCGTAGCAGAAGATACGTCCCCGGTGAAAAGAGGTGTAGAGATTATGAAGGTATTACTTATTGGTGGAACGGGAACAATTAGTATGGCGGTAACAAGGCTTCTTGCCCAAAAAGAGAATGTTGAATTGTATATTCTTAATAGGGGAAGTCGCGTGAAGGATTTGCCGGAAAAGGTCACAGTCATAAAGGCAGATATTAATGATGAAGAGGCGGTAAAGGAAGCAATAAAGGAGCTTGATTTTGATGCGGTAGGTGAGTTTATTGGCTTTGAACCTGAACAGGTACTAAGAGATTTAAGACTGTTTAAGGGAAAAACAAAACAATATATTTATATCAGCTCAGCCTCTGCCTATAATAAGCCCTGTAAGGATTATTGTATTACAGAGGGAACAGCTTTGGCTAATAAATACTGGGATTATTCAAGAAAGAAGATTGAATGTGAGCAAATCCTTATGAAGGAGTATCAGGATAACGGGTTCCCGGTTACAATTGTCAGACCCAGTCATACCTATGACGAAAGAAAGGTACCTTTAGGCGTTCATGGAAGTAAGGGAAGCTATCAGGTAATTAAGCGTATGCTGGAGGGTAAGCCTGTAATTATTCATGGTGACGGCACCTCCTTATGGCACGCTACATTTAATGAGGATTTTGCAAAAGGATATGTGGGACTTATTGGTAATAAGCATGCAATAGGGGAAGCGTTTCAGATTACAAATGATGAAACACTTACCTGGAATCAAATATATGAAACTATTGCCGATAAGCTTTCCGTCAAGCTTAATCCATATTATGTAGCATCCTCTTTTCTGGCTGCTGTCAGTGATTATGATTATACGGGAAGTCTGTTGGGAGATAAGGCCAATTGTGCTGTATTTGATAATTCTAAGCTGAAAAGGGCTGTTCCGGGATATGCGCCTTCTATTTCCTTTAGTGAAGGAATAGGCAGAACTATAGATTATATTATGAGTCACCCTGAATGCCAGATTGAAGATCCTGAATTTGATAATTGGTGTGACAGAGTAATTGAAGCCTTGGAAAATGCCAAAAAAAGTGTAAACGGAATTGATAAATAAAATTAAAAAGCCATATGTCCGCTTTGATGGACATATGGCTTTCGCTTCATATAAGGAATGATTAATCCTCCTTTTTTGAAGCAACTTTTTTGGAGTTCTCTTTATAGAAAAGTAATATGATTAAACCAAGGGCATTGGCACCAACTTGGAATAAATACATGTTCCTGTACCCTACGTTGACGGTTTCCTGATAAGCTGTTTCGATTTTGGGACTTAATTCTTTCACAGAATCAGCGTAGTTTTTACCGGCTTGTTCAAAGGCAGCAGGAAGCTCTTCCTTAACAGATGATAACTGAGTAGACAGGGTTTTCATTTTGTTAAGTGTATCATTCATACTTCCCATGGCACCCATGTCCATACCCTCAGAATCTGAAGCGCCTTCCATCATCTTAGCCATGGCACCCATGTCGTAAGTATCAGAATCTGAAGCACCCTGCATCATGCCTGTCATAGACTCCATACTTTCAATTCCTGAATTGAGCCCGTTGATGCCTGCATCAATTCCTGTATTGATTTTATCAAGAATAGTTGGTGTCATCTGGGCATACATGGTGTCTACCATTTCCACTGTAATATCTGTGATGGTAGTAACATCACTGTTCTGAAGCTTGTCCAGAAGTTCGGCTGGCATTTCAAAAGAAGTATCCTCATTATTGGACATATTCATATCCATTTCCATGGAAGACATATCACTAAGCTTAGGAATTTCCATATCCCCCATCATAGATGCAAACTGAGGGTTGGCTTTCATTTCTTCTATTGCTGTATCAATTTCCTCCGCATATTGAAGCTTAGGCATATCAATTGTATTCGGAAGAATGCTCATAAGGCTGTCCTTAAGACCTGAGGTTGCATGAACAATAAATCCAACCATGATTGCCGGTGCTACGGCAGTACCTATTGATCTTACAAGAGACAGTGTTGCAAGAGCTGAGTTGCTTTCCTCGTCACTGGTATTCTGAAGCATCATATAGTTAAGAGGAGTACCCATTGTAAGTCCAAGTCCGAAACCGATAAGGATAAGTGACAGGATTACGTTAAATGGATTGATGTATTTGACTGCAATAAGTGAAAGATACAGACAGCCTACAATTGTTGTAATAAAACCGGCAGCCATAACAGGCTTAGCGCCATGCTTGTCAATCATTTTACCTGACATCATTGAAGCTGCACCTGAGCATACACCAAGGATAATAACAAAGTATCCGCCGCTTCCGGATGGGATCTTAAAGCTGTTTTCCGCAAACTGAGGAATGAAAATCATACCCATCATCGAACAGCCAACTACAAGACCCAGAATAAGTGTTATAAGAATCTGACTATTACTCATATACTCAATATGGAAAATAGGGTCCTCTGCTTTTTTCTCTACAACCACAAATATAGGAATAAGTATCAGTGAGAGAAGTAAAAACGGCCATACATCAGTTGATGTAAGTGAGTTAACAAAGTCAAAGAAATCAAGGTTCTTAAGACTATATAATAATGAAAGAATAATAATAGTCATAAGGAGAGTTCCAAGCTTGTCCATTGCTTTGGAGCCTTCCTGCTTATTATTGGGAAGAACAAGGATTCCTGAAATAACAATAAATAAGCAAATAGGTACATTAATAAGGAAAATCCATTGCCAGTTTTCTGTTCCTGCAATATTTAAAACAAGACTTCCTACAGATGCGCCAAGTACGTTGGCTATTCCGTATACTGCACCAACAAGACCGAGTGCCATACCACGTTTTTCTTCAGGGAAGCTTGTACTGAATTCTGCTGTTGCTATAGGCATGATTCCGCCTGCTCCGGCAGCCTGAATAACACGACCTATCATAAGGACAAGGAAGCTTCCGACACCTGCAGAGGCAGCACAGATTAAGGAGCCTGTTCCAAATAATCCGATACTGATTAAATAGATTATTTTACGGCCTTTCTTATCTGCAAGCTTGCCTGAAATGGGAATTATAGCCGCATAGGTAAGTGTGTAAATCGTTATCATCCATATTCCGAGATTAGCATCTACACCCAGATTGCTTTGAATAATCGGTCTTGCAGGTGTAACAATACCTGTATCGATTGCACCGATAAACAGCCCCAGCAAATAGATGACTGACATCCAGATTAAATCTTTTTTGTTACTTTTGTTTTGTGTTACTGTTTCGTTCATAATTTTTCTACCAATCTTTCTATAATATGTTCAAAGTCACTTAAGCTTTCGGGGGAGATATCAGAAAAGGTTCCCTTAAGTCCATCCTCGTGTACCTTTTGCAGATGAGGTATCATTTCCTTTGATTTTTCGCTCAGTAGTAATATTTTTTTTCTGCGACAGTCAGGGTCAGTACCTGAAATAATAAGATCTTTCTTTTCCATATTCTGAATCTGCCTGGAAATAAGTGCTTTGTCGACATTTAATTCCATAACTAAATCATTTTGATTGAGAGCATTTTTCTTCCATAGAAGTAATATAATATGATACTCCAGAACACTGATGTCATATTTTGCAAGAAGTTGTCCCTGCATCTTCTGCATATACTTATGTAGTTCTCCGAGCTTACGGGCTATTCTTTCATATTGCTCCAAATTGGTCATAACATACCTCTCATATGATTATCGTTGCTGTTTGAGTTATAAACAGTGGTTAGTAAATGTCCGTTGTGTTAATTGTAAAATCAATTAAACACATTTGTAACGTGGCATACTATATCAAAATATTGTTGACATGTCAACAATAATTAAATCATTTGCATCTTTGTAAGGGATTACAATAAAAGTATAGTTATTAAGAAAGTTTTAAAATACTAAAAATCTATAAAAATGCTTAACATTTAAGGCAAAATGTTTTAATATAGTGTTGTTGCTTTTAAATAATAAATGAAAAGGAGTAGTATTATGAATCTTTCACCACTTCAGAAGGCAAGATATGAGTATAGCCCTAAGCTTCCCGGCATGCTCAGAAACGGTATTGCAGAAATCTGCGTTAAGGAAGGAGCTGCTACATCAAGTGTTGCAGATCAGGACAAAATCAAGGCACTTTTCCCTAATACATACGGAAAAGCTGAAATTACATTTGAGAAGGGAAAGAACACTGCTGCTGCTAAGAAGCAGGTTGTAGGTGTTATTCTTTCAGGTGGACAGGCACCTGGTGGACATAATGTTATAAGTGGTCTTTACGATGCACTTAAGGCTACTGACAAGAACAATGTTCTCCTTGGATTCAAGGGCGGTCCTGATGGACTTCTTAAAAATGACTATGTTGAGTTTGATGATGCTTTCATCGATGAATACAGAAATACAGGTGGATTTGATATTATCGGATCCGGTAGAACTAAGCTTGAGACTCAGGAACAGTTTGAAATCGTTGCTGAGAATGCTAAGAAGAACGGTCTTACAGCTATTGTTATTATAGGTGGAGATGATTC
The DNA here is from genome assembly GCA_045627745.1 of Lachnospiraceae bacterium. GTDB lineage: Bacteria > Bacillota > Clostridia > Lachnospirales > Lachnospiraceae > UBA2868. Next base: position 8,383 of record JAZQOI010000045.1, read on the forward strand.
TAACACAAATGCTGCCACACTGGCTGAATATATGGCTGCTAAGAATACAGGAATTCAGGTTATCGGTTGTCCTAAGACTATTGATGGTGACCTTAAGAATGAGGATATCGAGGCTTCATTTGGTTTTGATACAGCTACCAAGACATATTCTGAATTAATCGGAAATATTGAAAGAGATGCTAATTCAGCTAAGAAGTATTGGCATTTCGTAAAGGTTATGGGTCGTTCAGCATCTCACGTTGCTCTTGAGTGTGCTCTTGAGACACAGCCTAACATATGTCTTATCGGTGAAGAAGTTGCCGCTAAGAAGATGTCACTTGCACAGATTACTAATTACATTGCTGATTCAGTAGAAAAAAGATCAAATAACGGAGATAACTTTGGTGTTGCTATTATTCCTGAAGGTATCGTTGAATTTGTTCCTGAATTCTCTGCTCTTATTGCAGAAATTAATGAATTACTTGCAGGCAAGAAAACTGAGGAGTTCAATGCTCTTCCTGACTGGGCTGCTAAGTATGACTTTATTAAGAACGGTTTAACAAAGGATGCTATGGCAGTATTTGACGTACTTCCACAGGGCATTCAGCAGCAGTTATTCCTTGAGAGAGATCCTCATGGTAACGTTCAGGTATCTCTTATCGAATCAGAGAAGCTCTTCTCACAGATGGTTAAGAATGAACTTGATAAGAGAAAGGCTGCCGGAACCTACAAGGGTAAATTCGGTGCACAGCATCACTTCTTCGGATACGAAGGAAGATGTGCATTCCCTTCAAATTTCGATGCTGATTACTGCTATTCATTGGGTTACAATGCATTCATGCTTATTCAGTACGGATATACCGGATATCTTTCAAAGGTATCTAATATTTCTAAGCCTGCTGAGGAGTGGATTGCAGGTGGTATGCCAATTACCAAGATGATGAATATGGAAAGAAGAAACGGTGAAGACAAGCCGGTTATCAGAAAGGCACTTGTTGAGCTTGATGGTAAGCCATTTAAGTTCTTCGAGGCAAACAGAGAAAAATGGGCTGTTGAAACCTGCTTCACATATCCAGGTGCTATTCAGTATTACGGACCTGCTGAAGTATGCGATCTTACAACAAGAACACTTGCCCTTGAAAAAGGTTGAAATTAGTTTGGTAGATTAATTTTCCCACAGGGTTTACCCTGTGGGATTTTTGAAAATTATATTGGAGGTAAATTATGGTTTCATGGAATAATCTTGATACATTAAAGAGCTTTGATAATCTTAAAAATTCAAAGGCTGTTTGTCTTAAGGATGTAATGTCAGGTGACAACGGTGCTGAGAGAGTAAAGAATTATACAATGGATATGGCTGCATGTCTTAGCTTCAATTATGGAGCAAAGGCTGTTGATGATGATATTCTTAAGGCTCTTGCAGAGCTTGCTAAGGAAGCACAGTTAACAGAAAAATATGAAGAGCTTTACAATGGTGCAGTAATTAACACAGGAGAGAATCGTCTTGTTCTTCATCAGTTATGTCGTGGACAGCTTGGCAAGGATGTTGTTAAGGACGGAGTTAACAAGCGTGAATTTTATGTAGGAGAACAGAAGAAGGCTGCTGACTTTGCTAATAAGGTTCATTCAGGTGAAATAACAAATGCAAAGGGTGAGAAGTTTACAACTGTTGTTCAGATTGGTATCGGCGGTTCAGACCTTGGACCAAGAGCTATTTACCTTGCTCTTGAGAACTGGGCTAAGAAGACAGGCAACTTTAAGATGGAAGCTAAGTTCATCAGTAATGTAGACCCTGATGATGCTGCAGCAGTTCTTAATTCAATAGATGTTGCACATTCACTTTTTGTACTTGTATCCAAGTCCGGTACTACACTTGAGACTCTTACAAATGAATCCTTTGTTAAGGATGCTCTTAAAAATGCAGGTCTGGATGCTTCTAAGCATATGGTTGCAGTTACAAGCGAGACTTCACCACTGGCTAAGAGTAGCGATTATCTTGCTGCATTCTTTATGGATGATTACATTGGCGGACGTTTCTCCTCTTCATCATGTGTAGGTGGAGCTGTTCTTTCACTTGCATTTGGTCCTGACGTATTTGCAAGATTCCTTGATGGCGCTGCCAAGGAAGATGAGCTTGCAAAGAATACTGATATTCTTAAGAACCCTGCTCTTCTTGATGCTCTTATCGGAGTATATGAGAGAAACGTTCTTGGATATGATTGTACAGCAGTTCTTCCATATTCACAGGCATTGAGCCGTTTCCCTGCTCACCTTCAGCAGGCAGATATGGAATCAAATGGTAAGACTGTTAACCGTTTCGGTGAGCCTGTTAACTACAAGACAGGTCCTGTAATCTTTGGAGAGCCCGGTACTAACGGTCAGCATTCCTTCTATCAGCTTCTTCATCAGGGAACAGATATTATTCCGCTTCAGTTCATTGGCTTCAAGAACAGCCAGATTGGTACTGATGTAGATATTCAGGGAAGCACAAGTCAGCAGAAGCTCTGCGCTAATGTTGCAGCTCAGATTGTTGCCTTTGCATGTGGTAAGGATGATGATAACAATAATAAGAAGTTCGATGGCGGTCGTCCATCAAGTATTATTATTGGTGATCAGCTTACACCTGAGGCAATGGGTGCTATTCTTTCACACTATGAGAATAAGATTATGTTCCAGGGCTTCTTGTGGAATGTAAACAGCTTCGATCAGGAAGGTGTTCAGCTTGGTAAGGTTCTTGCTAAGAAGGTTCTTGCTCATGAAACAGATGGTGCGCTTAAGGTATACAGTGATTTATTCAATATCTAATATTTTTATTGTTTGAATTTAATATGGTTTTAAATAAAGTAGACCTTCATACCTAAATTGGTATGGAGGTCTTATTGTTATGATGATATAATGATTACTATTCAGAGTCATTAATGTTTCAATATCTTTACCCTTGTTTGAGATTATTGAACATTTTAATGGTATAATCAATCAGTCTGATAGGGAAGTTTCTTGTTGAAGATAATATATTTGAAATTAGTGTATTGAATTTTGCTTTCAGGATAAAAACATGAGATTTGTGACTTTATTTTTGAAAACTGAAAATGTTCACCTTACTAAGGATGTAGGTATGATTCCCTATTATCTGTTTAGGAATAAGGGCTATGACAGCTCTATTGCAACCTATGAGAATGGAGAGTATGAATATCTTAACAGAGAAGTGCAGGGGCTTAGGCTTGATTTTGTAAAAAGGACAATCTTTGGACCTATTATAGATGGAATCAGATATCTTAAAGAAAATGCTGAGGATATTGATGTTCTTAATATATATCATCTTAATCTGGCTTCGTATTTTTATGAGATTGTCTACAGAAAATACAATCCCGATGGAATTATTTATCTTAAACTGGATATGAATCCCGTAGGCTTTATTAACTGCTTTCGTAACGACCCACGTGGCTTTATTAAACGTCGTACCATTCAAAGATGTGATATTGCCTCGGTAGAAACAACGGTTATGCAGTATAAGCTGGCAAAGCATTATGGTGATAAGATTATTTATCTTCCCAATGGCTGCCTTGAAAATTATGATACTGTTAAAAACTGCATTTCCGCCAAGCAGAATGTTATTCTTACGGTTAGTAATCTTGGAACTGTTGAGAAGGCTACCGATGTGCTTTTGGAAGCCTACGCTGATTATTTTTTTCATGCAAAATCAAGGGCATATGATTTGAGGCTTGTTGGTAGTATTGAAAAAGGATTTGAAAAATATATTGAGAATTATTTTAAAAAGTATCCTGTGCTTAGAGAACATGTGACTTTTACAGGACCAATAAGAGATAAGCTTCTACTGCTGGAGGAATATAAGAGAGCAAAGGTTTTTGTATTGCCTTCCTTAAGTGAGAGCTTTGGAATTGTTCTTGTGGAGGCTGCATTGTGTGGCTGTTATCTTATTACTACGGATATGGTTCCTGCCGGCTTCGACATTACAGACCAGTATAAATACGGTTCGGCGGTTACAGCAGGAAGCTCCTTTGAGCTTGCAAGAGCCATGGTAGAGGCCACCAATGAAAGAAGAGATTATGTTTCTATGGGAATTGGAATCATCAATTATGTGCGAAGAACCTTTAACTGGAATAATCTGATTGCAAGACTTGATGGGATTTTTCAGTATATATTTTATGAAATTGACGGGAGATAATCCCGTCAACTACTCGAGTAGGTTTTCCCAGGGTGGTAATGTAAGCTCGGCATTCTGCTTACGTACTCGAAGCTGATAGCTTCTAATGGCTTTTTTTATAAAGTCAGGGAAGTAATTCATAACAAGCTGTTTGATTTTCATTTCATTATATTTTTTTCTAAGCTCATCCTCGTTTGGCTTTTTAATGCCGTGTCTGCTTTTAATTTCTAAGGTTTCCATATATGTATCATACAGATTTACAGAGGACACTCCGTCCTTTGAAATAATACATACAATTGAATTGGTGTCCTTGAAGCTACAGCCTTTATCATACATTGTTAGTAAAAAGTCATAGTCGGCACCTATTTTATAATCTGTATTAAACGGGTTATCAATAAGAAGCTTGCGTTTTACAAAAACAGACTGATGAGAGAAGGGCATTCTGGATTGGATTTGAGAGAATGACTTTCTAAAAAGATGGTATTTGCCATATTCATATTCTGCGGCATCGCCGTATAGAAGATCGGAATTGTTATTTTCTTCGTTATTGAATATATTTTCAAGGACATCTGCAGAGTAGAAGCAGTCTCCTGCATTCATAAAATTAATATATTCACCCTGTGATGCTGCTACTGCTTTGTTCATTGCATCATAAATACCATTATCCTTGCCGGAATATATATGAAAGGAAATTCCCTTTTTGAGAAAACCTTCCCTGTAAGTGTCAAGAATATCCAAAAGCCCGTCTGTAGACCCCCCATCCTGAATAATATATTCATAATCACTGTAGGATTGCGCGAGAACTGACTCAATGGTTTTTATAATTGTTTTTCCGGGGTTGTAGCATATTGTAATTATTGTTACCTGCATAGACCTTAAATTCCTTATCCTTTATTCTGTAATATTCCGCAATTCTCAACCATTATATCATATAAATATGATGTTGGGGTCAAAAGGTATTTTGCCCCCAACGATACCGGATTTCTCCGCTCTACGAGCTCTCGAAATCCTCAAAACATTCAAAATCCGCTCATTTTTCTGCAAAAAATGGCTACTTTTTCATGTTTTGGCGGGTC
>JAZQOI010000046.1:0-1572 GCA_045627745.1 Lachnospiraceae bacterium
CCTTAATGAAGAGTATACTGTAGTGGTTAAGGGTAAAGGAATATATTCAGGTAGTACCGACCCAATAGAATATTCAGTAGTTGCCAACAAGCTTCCTAAGCTTAAGGGTGTTGCTACAGCTCCAATCGAATATGATGGTAAAGAGATAATTCTTAAGCCAAGAACTTCCATGGATGATACTGACTATAACTTCTACTTACAGTCAGGAAAGGGTGATGAGATTCAATATTTCTTTGCCGACTTAGGTGGAGAAGGTAGCAATTATTCCTACTACAAGGTAATAAACTATACAAGTAACATCAAGAAGGGTACTGCTAAGATAACAGTAATGGGTGTTAACGGCTATGCAGCCTACAAGACAATAAGCTTTAAGATTAATGCACAGCCTATTGATAAGACCTTCTTTAAAGATTATAATTAATTACTTTATGTACAATGAGCTATCTCACAATCTGTGAGATAGTTCATTGATTCTAAAGGATATTGGAGAAATATGAGGTTAGCTTATGACTTTATTAACATATCAGATATTTAAGACTGTTGTTGAAATAGGTAGCTTCCATAAAGCTGCCGATATATTAGGACTTACTCCATCAGCTATTAGTCATGCTATATCTTCCATGGAAAATGAATTGGGTTTTTCTCTTTTGGTACGTTCCAAATCAGGTATAACTCTTACCAATTATGGTGAGCATCTGCTTCCCTATGTGAATGCAGTACTTAATTCCGATGAATCATTAAGACAGGCTATTTCTGATTTTAACGGTCTTAAGAAGGGCAAAGTCAAGCTGGGAGTATTCTCCAGTGTATGTACTAACTGGCTGCCTGATCTGATGCGTTCTTTTCAAAGTAAGTACCCTGAAATTGATATAGAGGTATTCCAGGGAACCTATGATGATGTAGCTTACTGGATAAAAAACGGTATTGTTGATTTGGGCTTTTTGTCCGTATCAAGTGCAAAGGATATTCCTATTGAACCTTTATATGAAGATCCATTGGTATGTGTAGTTTCAAAGGAAGACTCCAAATTGATTGATAAGGATTATATGACAATAGAGGATATGAGAAATCATCAGTTTGTTACACAGCGAGAGTGTACAGATGCTGATATACAGAATTTTCTTAAGGAAAATAATTTGCTAATTAAGTCAAGCTATCATGTTGTGGATGATTTGTCTACGGTTGCTCTTGTAGAAAAGGGCTTTGGAATATGTTTAATGCCAAGACTTGTAATGCATGATATTCCGTATAATGTGTGCTGTTATGAGATTAGACCCTCTGCCAGTCGAATTATAGGAATTGCCATAATGAACAGAGAATTCATGGCTCCTGCTGTAAGATCTATGTATAATCATATTATTCGTACTTGTAAAAAGCTTAATATGGACTGTTCTTCTGTTAACTGAGTATTTTTATATATTATAAATATAAATGATGTTGGGGTCAAAAGGTATTTTGCCCCCCAACGATACCGGATTTCTCCGCTCTACGAGCTCTCGAAATCCTCAAAACATTCAAAATCCGCTCATTTTTCTGCAAAAAATGGCTACTTTTTCATGTTTTGGCGGGTCA
>JAZQOI010000047.1:0-4713 GCA_045627745.1 Lachnospiraceae bacterium
TTCGTAATCTGCCCGCTTTACAGCAGTCAGATTACTCATGTGGTTAGGTTCCTGCTTCGGGGAAAATATAAATATAACAAAAAAACTATTCACAGACACTAACCACATTCGTAATCTGCCTACTTTACAGCAGTCAGATTACTCATGTGGTTAGGTTCCTGCTTCGCAGGAAAAATAAATAAATAACCGGGTGTCGTTGCAAGCAAGCTTGCAGACAACCGATTATTTATTTATTTTCTGTGAATAGTAACGATTAGTAACATATTTTACACACATTTTATTGTTAAATGGGTTAATTTTTATTATAATAAGAGTGTTATTGTGAAAAAAATGTCAAAGTCACTCTAATGTACCATATTACAATTTTGGAAGAATTAAAAATACATAATATGAAACGGAGGATAATATGGAGAAGCTTGAACAGTATTATTATGATAAAGCTGATGAAATCATCGCTTTACATGGAAAAGAACAGAAATCGCTGATTCCTATTATGCAGGATATTCAGAGCGAATACAGATACCTTCCCCCTGAACTTCTGATTTATGTTGCCAAGGAGATAGGTGTTACTGAAGCCAAGGCTTTTTCGGTTGCAACCTTTTATGAGAATTTCTCCTTTGAGAAAAAGGGTAAATTTGTTATTAAGGTATGTGACGGAACAGCTTGTCATGTTAGAAAATCGAGGGATATTCTTGATAGATTATATCTTGAATTAGGACTTAATGAGCACAAGTCAACTACTGAGGATATGCTTTTTACTGTTCAGACTGTATCCTGTCTTGGCGCATGCGGATTAGCCCCCGCTCTTACTGTGAACGATGTTGTTCATCCATCCATGACACCCGATAAGGTTACAGAATTAATTAAGGAATTGCGAGGTGAGGCAAATGAATAAGCTTAACAGTCGAGAGGACTTAATTAATGCACGTGAATATTCCAAGGCATATATTAAGACTCAGAAATGTCGTATTTTGATATGTGCAGGAACCGGCTGTCTTGCGGGTGGTTCAGCTAAAATATATGAGAAAATGTGTGAGCTTGTTAAGAAGGACAATCTTGCTGAGGTTGAATTTGGTCCTGAGATTGCACATGGTGAGAATGGTGAATGTCCGGGTAAGGCAATGCTTGAAGAAGCGCAGTCTAATGAGGGCAAATATGTAGGTGTTAAGAAGAGTGGTTGTCACGGCTTCTGTGAAATGGGCCCTCTTGTAAGAATCGAGCCGTATAATTATTTATACATAAAGGTTAAGCCCGAGGACTGTGAAGAAATATATGAGAAGACAGTTCTTAAGGGAGAACCTGTTGAGCGACTTTTGTATGAAATGGACGGAGTTAAATACAAGTCTCAGGAGGAGATTCCCTTCTACGCTAAGCAGACAAGACTTGTACTCAAGAATTGTGGTCATATTGATGCAGAGAATATTCTTGAGGTACTTGCTGTAGGAGGCTATGAAGCTCTTGAAAAGGCTCTATTTGAGATGACTCCCGATGAAATAATAAATGTTGTACTTGAATCTAATCTTCGTGGCCGAGGAGGCGGTGGTTTCCAGACCGGCTATAAGTGGAAGCAGGTTGTAAGACAGAAAGAAAAGAAGCGTTACGTTGTATGTAACGGTGATGAGGGTGACCCAGGTGCATTTATGGACCGAAGCGTTATGGAGGGTGATCCGCATAAAATGATTGAGGGTATGATTATTGCAGCATATGCAGTAGGGGCTGATGAAGGCTATATTTACGTGCGTGCCGAATATCCTCTTGCTATTAAGAGACTTAAGAAGGCTATTGCCGAGGCAGAACAGGCAGGTATTCTTGGAGATAATATTTTAGGCTCGGGATTTAGCTTCAGACTCCATATTAATCGTGGTGCAGGTGCCTTTGTATGCGGTGAAGGCAGTGCCCTTACAGCATCAATTGAGGGCGAGAGAGGTATGCCAAGAACCAAGCCACCACGTACGGTAGAACAGGGACTTTTCGGCAAGCCTACTGTACTTAATAACGTAGAAACCTATGCCAATGTTCCAATGATTATTATGAAGGGTGCGGAATGGTATCATTCTATCGGAACAGAAACAAGTCCCGGTACCAAGGCCTTTGCAGTAACAGGAAGTATTAATAATACAGGACTTATTGAGGTTCCTATGGGAACTACACTTAAGGAAATTGTATATGATATTGGAGGAGGAATTAAGAACGGTAAGAAATTCAAGGCCGTTCAGATTGGTGGTCCATCAGGTGGATGTCTTATTTCCTCCGATATGGATATGCCTCTTGATTTTGATTCACTGAAGAAAAAGGGAGCAATGATTGGCTCCGGCGGACTTGTAATCATGGATGAAGATACCTGTATGGTAGAGGTAGCCCGTTTCTTCATGAATTTTACTCAGAACGAAAGCTGCGGAAAGTGTGTTCCATGTCGTGAAGGAACCAAGAGAATGCTTGAGATTCTTGAGGATATTGTTGCAGGTAGAGGCACAATGGAGCAGCTTGATCTTCTTGAGGAGTTAGGTGATGCAATTACAAATGTAGCCCTCTGCGGACTTGGTAAGAGTGCTGCACTTCCGGTACTTAGTACGCTTAAGGTATTCAGGGATGAATACGAGGAGCATGTTCTTGAGAAAAAGTGTCGCACAGGTACCTGTCAGGCACTTAGAAATTATGAAATCGATCCTGAATTGTGTAAGGGTTGTTCGAAGTGTGCAAGGAACTGCCCTGTAGGTGCTATCAGTGGTGAAATAAAGAGTCCATTTGTAATTGATCAGAGTAAGTGTATTAAGTGTGGCGCCTGCGAGAGTAATTGTGTATTTAAAGCTATAAAAATTCATTGATTGTGAGTAATAAAACGGACATTTAAACAACCTACAAGGAGAAAAAATATGGATTATATGACTATAGATTCCCGACTTGTACCTATAGAAGGCGAGAAGAATATTTTATCCGTAATAAGAAAAGCAGGAATTGATATTCCTACATTCTGTTATCATTCGGATTTGTCAATATACGGTGCATGTCGAATGTGCGTGGTTGAAGACGAGAAGGGAAGAATATTTGCATCCTGTTCAGAACAGCCAAGACCGGGCATGGTTATTAAAACGAATACAAGAAGATTACAGAAGTACAGAAAGCTTATAATTGAGCTGCTTCTTTCTTCGCATTGCAGAGATTGTACTACCTGTGCTAAAAATGGAATGTGTGAGCTTCAGAGTCTTGCTTACAAGGTTGGTGTTCATGATGTAAGATTTGCCAACAACAAGGAGGAGGAGCCTATTGATCTTAGTTCACCAAGTATTGTGCGCGATCCGAATAAGTGTATTTTATGTGGTGACTGTGTAAGAACCTGTGCAGAGCTTCAGGGCGTTGGAGCTATTGACTTTGCATATCGTGGCTCGGAAATGAAGGTTATGCCTGCCTTTAATAAGACTCTTGCAGAGACTGATTGTGTAGGCTGTGGACAGTGTGTTGTTGCCTGTCCTACCGCAGCTATTTCTGTAAGAACCAATGTTACTGAGGTATGGGACGCAATTGATAATCCTAATATAAGAGTGGTGGCTCAGGTAGCACCTGCTGTCAGACTGGCTGTTGGTGAAAAGTTTGGCTTCACGCAGGGTGAGAACAGCATGGGAAGGCTTGTAACCGCACTTCGTATGATGGGATTTGATGATGTTTATGATACTAATTTCGGTGCTGATTTAACGGTAATCGAGGAGAGCAAGGAATTGGCTGAGAGACTTGAAAAGAATGAGAAGCTTCCTCTGTTTACTTCCTGCTGTCCTGCATGGGTGAAATACTGTGAAAGCAAGTATCCGGAATATGCTGATAATATTTCTTCCTGCAGATCTCCTCAAGGTATGTTTTCGGCAGTGGTTAAGGAATATTTCAAGGATAAGGACAAGGAAGAAAACAAGAAGACCTTCGTGGTTTCCATTATGCCTTGTACAGCTAAGAAGGGTGAGATTATTAGAGAGGATAATTTCACAAACGGACGTCAGGATACTGATATTGTGCTGACAACCACAGAAATCGTCAGAATGATAAGACAGTGTGGAATTAATTTTGCTGAGCTTGAGAGTGAGGCCGCAGATATGCCATTTGGCTTTGCCTCAGGTGGAGCATCTATCTTTGGTGTTACCGGCGGTGTTACAGAGGCTGTTCTTCGTCACCTTAGTATTAATCAGGATCATACCAATCTTGACAGGATATCCTATGTAGGTATAAGAGGTATGGAGGCCATTAAGGAGGCTACTGTTGCGGTTGGTGATAGAGAGGTTAAGCTTGCTGTCGTACACGGTCTTGCCAATGCAGGTAAGCTTATTGATATGATAAAGTCAGGCGAAAAGCAGTATGATTTTGTGGAAGTAATGGCTTGTACAAGAGGCTGTATTGCAGGTGGCGGTCAGCCGCTTCCAATGCCCAGAAACGCAAGAGTATCAAGGACAGAAGGAATATATCGCGCTGATAAAGAATCTAATATTAGATATACCAAAGAGAATCCAATGATTAATTCTACATATGAGAATATTATCTGCGGTCATGAGCACGAGCTTTTGCATAGAAATAAGTGATTTAGAATAAATTAGCTGTAATTACAATTGAATATAATGATACCAGGGTCAAAAGGTCATGCTGACTCGTCGTGCTTGCACGTAAGAGGCTGTATGCACCTTTATGACCCGCCAAAACATGAAAAAGTAGCCATTTTTTGCAGAAAAATGAGCG
>JAZQOI010000048.1:0-66636 GCA_045627745.1 Lachnospiraceae bacterium
TCCTTCCCACATAAGGGCTAAACCACAGCTTGATGTAGCTGTTAAACTACGAGCACCTGCAGCTTCTGCACCAATCGTAGCAGACATAGAGCTGTGTTCCGATTCGACCGGAATAAATTCTGTATCCATTTGTCCGTTAGCTATATAATTAGAAACCAACTGAGGTATTTCTGTTGAGGGTGTAATAGGAAATGCAGGCATAACATCGGGATTTACCTGCTTAATTGCATAAGCAACTGCCTCGTTACCTGACATACGATCTTTCTTAGCCATTTTACATTCCCTCCCTCATCTCAATTGCTCCAAAAGGACATGCCTTAACACATATTCCACATCCTTTACAGTGGTCAAAATCAAAATCTGTTCTCTCACCATTTTTAACCGGTATACTTCCATCCGGGCAAACAGGAGCACATAATAAACACTGCTTACACTTATCTGCATGGAAAATAGGAGTCTGTGTTCTCCACTCACCTGTATTAAATTCTTTACTGGTTCCACCGGCAAACATCATAAGACCTTCTGTAAGCTCCTGATGTGGTGTCTGCTCAGTAATCTTTTTCACATCTGTTCTCATAATTAACCCTTTCTTATTGTATGTTAATCAAATCCTATAGTACAAATCTATAAAAACATCTATGCTGACTGAATTCCATCCTCACAAAGATCATTCTTTAATTCATCAAATGTCATAGTAAGAGCCTTCATATTACCATCAATAACCTCAGGCTTCTTAGCAAATTTATGCTCATAGGAAGCTCTCATCTCTTTAATGAAGGACTCCTTATCCATTACGCCACTTACTGCAACTGCTGCTGCAAGCATAGGCGAATTAGGGAAGTTCTTACCAAGTGTTTCTACTGAAATACGTCTTGCATCAACGGTATACACACGTCCTTCATAACCATTTAAAAGCTGCGCAACCTCTTTTCTTGACTTAGGTGTATTAATAATAATAGCACCATCCTTCTTGAGTCCTGCTGTAACATCAACGGAATGAAGAAGTGTTTCATCAACAACTACAACAAGATCCGGTGTATAAATATTAGAATGAACTCTTATCTCCTCACGACTTATTCTGTTGTATGCAGTAATAGGTGCACCCATTCGTTCCGGACCATATTCGGGAAATCCCTGAACATGCGCTCCTGTCTTAAATGCTACATCTGCCAATAACAATGCAGCGGTCTTAGCACCCTGTCCACCACGACCGTGCCATCTGATTTCAAGTCCCTGATTCATGTTTTTTCTCCTCTTCTCCCCTAAATAGAATCAATTAATTCAATTCATATTTAGGATGAATAATCCTCAACTTTTTCGTCAACATTTTCCATTATAACTATTAACTTTCAAATGTAAAGTGAAACTATGAGTTTTATTCATTCTTGAGTTGAATTATTTTCATCTTTGTGTGCATTCAGATATTATATCTATTCCACATTCATATAATCAAATAATGAAAGCTGGTTGGATTCCGGTAAGCCCTTTAACAGACCAAGTCTTGTCATTGTTTCCACAACAGTAGATGAAACCTTGGCTCTTTCACGGAAATCATCCTTTGAAATAAATGGTCCATCCTTACAGGCATCCACAATGGAATCGGCTGCCTTATCTCCCAGGCCTTCTATTGAGCCAAAATGAGGCATTATTTTACCATCTACAATCTGACACTTATGAGCCTTTGCCTTAAATAAATCGATTGGTGTAAAATCATATCCTCTTGCATACATTTCCTGAACAAGACGCATATCCTTAAGCTCGTCCTGCTCCTTTTTCGAAAGGGTATCTGCTCTCTTTTTATAATCAGCAAGATGTGCCTCAAGAGTAGCTCTTCCCATACACATCTTCTCATAGGAAAAACCTGTTGCTCTTATGCTAAAAAATGCAGAATAATATGCCAGTGGATAATTCACCTTATAATAGGCTATACGCCATGCCATCATAACATAAGCAGCCGCATGAGCCTTAGGGAACATATATTTAATCTTTTCACAGGACCATATATACCAATCAGGTACATTATGCTGTATCATATCTTCCTTCCACTCAGGCCACTTATCACATTTTCCTCCCGCAACCTTACCCTTACGTACATTTTCCATGATTTTGAAGGATTCCTCGGAATCCAAGCCCATACTTATTAAATATGTCATAATATCATCACGGGTACATATACAGGTTGAAATTGTTGCCTTTCCGTCTTCAATAAGTGTTTGTGCATTTCCAAGCCATACGTCTGTACCATGAGAAAGACCGGCTATACGTACCAAATCAGAAAATGCCTGAGGCTTTGTATCTATTAACATCTGCATAGCAAAATCAGTACCAAATTCAGGTATTCCAAGGGAACCAAGCTTACAGCCACCTATATCCTCCGGTTCAATTTTAAGAGCAGATGTATTCTGAAACAGCGACATTACATCCTTATCATCCAAAGCAACATCCTGAGGATTCGTGTCCGTTAAGTCCTGAAGCATTCTTATCATGGTAGGATCATCATGTCCCAGAATATCAAGCTTCAGCAGGTTATGATCAATGGAATGATAATCAAAATGAGTAGTTACAATATCTGTAGTCATATCATTGGCCGGATGCTGAATAGGTGTGAAGGAATATATCTCATCACCCACCGGAAGAACAATAATTCCACCGGGATGCTGCCCCGTTGTTCTATGTACATCAGTACACCCCATTGCAATTCTGTTTATTTCACAGCCACGTTTTTTAATTCCTCGTTCTTCATAATAATTCTTCACATAGCCATATGCTGTTTTCTCAGCCAACGTACCAATGGTGCCTGCACGGAAGGTCTGACCGTCTCCAAATATTACTTCTGTATATTTATGAGCCTTTGACTGATATTCTCCTGAAAAGTTCAAGTCAATATCAGGCTCCTTATCTCCCTTGAATCCAAGGAAGGTTTCAAAGGGAATATCAAAGCCCTGTTTCGTTAACGGTGCACCACACTTTGGACATATCTTATCCGGCATATCACACCCGGCTCTTCCGGAATATGCCTTAACATCATCTGATTCAAAATCAACATAATAACATTTATCACACAAATAATGAGGTGCCAAAGGATTAACCTCGGTAATACCTGCCATTGTAGCAACAAAGGAGGAACCAACCGAGCCTCTTGAGCCTACAAGATATCCATCCTCCATTGACTTCCACACAAGCTTCTGAGCAATAATATACATAACGGCAAAACCATTGCCGATAATTGATTTAAGTTCACGCTCTAATCGTTCCTTAACCTGTGGTGGCAAATCAGGTCCATACATTTCATGGGCTTTGTTATAACATATATCCGTAAGAATTTTAGCATCATTCTCTATAATAGGAGGACATTTATCAGGTCTTACAGGTTCTATATAATCCACCATATCAGCTATTAAATTAGTATTTTTAACTACCACTTCATAGGCCTTGTCATAGCCTAAATAATCAAACTCCTTCATCATCTCTTCAGTGGTTCTAAGATATAAAGGTGCCTGTTCGTCAGCATCCTTAAAGCCCTTGCCCGCCATAATTATTCTTCTGTATACCTCATCCTCAGGATCAAGGAAATGAACATCACAGGTTGCAACAACCGGCTTATTATAACGCTCACCAAGTGCAATGATTTTTTTATTAATAGCAATCAAATCATCATTAGAATTAATATCCTCATACTTCTCATCCCTTATCATAAAAGCATTATTTCCAAGGGGCTGAATTTCCAGATAGTCATAGAACTGAGCAATCTGTGCAATCTCAGCATCACTTCTCTGATCAACTATTGCCCTGTACAATTCTCCTGCCTCGCAGGCAGAGCCAATAATCAGTCCCTCCCTGTATTTGTTAAGAAGGCTCTTGGGAATACGCTGATTTCTATGGAAATACTTAAGATGAGATAAAGAAACCAGCTTATACAGATTAATTCTTCCCACTTCATTCTTGGCAATAATAATAACGTGATAGGACATAGCTTTTTTTATCGGCTCCACCGACTCACGTCCTAATTCATTTAATTCATCAAGGGTATGTATATTCATTCCATCCAGCTTGCGAATGAATTTTACAAAAATTTCAGCAGTACACCCGGCATCATCAACTGCTCTATGATGATTTTCCAAGGAAACCTTCAAAGCCTTAGCTACATTATCCAGCTTAAACTTGGCCAACTCAGGTAACAGTACACGAGCCATAGCAACCGTATCAACATAGGTAAAATCAGTGTCTATAGCTAAATCTGCTGCCTTCTGCTTAATAAAGCCCACATCAAACCTTGCATTATGTGCAACAAGAACACAGCCCTCACAAAATTCAAGGAACTTAGGCAAAACCTCCGTAATATAAGGAGCATCGGCAACTGTATCATCTGTAATCGTAGTCAACTGAGTAATTCTGTAGGGAATAGGCTCCTTAGGATTAACAAAGGTAGAAAATCGCTCAACTATTTCACCATTAATCACCTTAACGGCACCAATTTCAATAATATTGTTTTTCTCAGTTGAAAAACCTGTTGTTTCTATATCAAAAACAACATAGGAATCTGTAAGTAGCTGATTTTTGCTGTTAACAACAATTCCCATAGAATCATCTACAAGATATCCCTCAACACCATATAATAATTTAAAATCAGGATATTTCTTACGTATACCCGGTAATTCATGAAATGCCTTGGTAAAGCCCTGCACCAAACCGTGATCTGTAATAGCCAAAGCCTTATGTCCCCACATAGCTGCACGTTTCATAAGATCTGCAACATCAGAAACTCCATCCATATCACTCATCTTCGTATGACAATGAAGCTCAACACGTTTTTCTACCTCATTATCCATTCGAACACTTGTAAAATCCTTTTCCTTCTTAATACCGGAAACATATCCAAGTGACAGCTCTCCATCGAATTTATCTATATCCGCAACTGCCTTAATTATAATAAACGCCCCTGTACGAAGGTATTCAAACAGCTTCTCCTGCTGCTCCACCCTGGGAAACATCTTAACAGTAATGGTATCTGTAAAGTCCG
This sequence comes from Lachnospiraceae bacterium, assembly GCA_045627745.1. Classification (GTDB taxonomy): domain Bacteria; phylum Bacillota; class Clostridia; order Lachnospirales; family Lachnospiraceae; genus UBA2868. The sequence goes on from JAZQOI010000048.1 coordinate 5,021, forward strand.
TAACATCGAATATGACAAGCAGCTTTCCATTTCTTGTCTCGCGGGTTTCAAGACGTATAACCTTTCCACGAACCACAACCTCACCTGTCATGCCTTCTATTTCAGCAATGGACATGCACTCATCATCAAAATCACGCCCCATTATTACGTCCGGATTATCACTTGTCGCGTAAGATTTTCTGTTGTAACTTTTGCCCTTATAGCCTGAATTATCCTTTGTCTTTTCGTTATTTGACTTTTTCTCAGCGTTAAGCTTCTCGCTTCCTAAGTCAGCCTCTTTTGCTTTTGTTGCTATATCCTCAGCCTGTGCAACAGAATCTGCTGCCATTGAATCATAATATGCTGTATCGCCCTGCCCCTTTTGTTCTGTTTGCTCTTCACCCTCATTATCCTTATTAGCATTCATTCCGGTAATTCGGGCAATCTCTTCATTGACTTTCCTTTCGGAATTAAGCTTAGCTTTATTTTCTGAAGGTGTTTTATAATCTGCATAGATTCTTGCTCCGATTCCACAGCGCTCATTAATAATCTTATCCAGTATTCGAAGTATTTCCTCTTCTCTTTCCCTGGCCATTAATGTATCGTCGAATACAACCTTCACACAATTATCTTCCGGGAACTCAAAGTCAGCATGGTATACAGCAAGATAATCAAAATGATTATAATTTTTAAACTCTTCGATTATGCTATCCTTATATACCTCTAAAAGATTCTTCACATTATACTGTTTCGAAAGATTAAACTGCTCCTGAATTGTAATATTTATATCATTATCAGGAAAAAGCTGCCTTATGATTTCTCGTTCTACGGAATATATATAGCTTTTTTCAATAATAAATGCAGATTGAATATATACCCTTAATGCACTTTCATTTTTTTTATTAACGACACGAATAACCTCAACGTCCGAGAATAGATTCGATAGTTCATTATTAAGTTTTAATGTAGGAAATACCTCTGAAAAATTCTTCATTATTACTCCATCCAGTTATCAAGCTCTGATTTAAGAGCTGAAAGTAACTCTGCTTCCGGAACCTTACGTATTATTTCTCCCCTCTTAAACAAAAGTCCCTCGCCATTTCCACCTGCGATTCCAAGCTCAGCCTCTTTTGCTTCGCCGGGTCCATTTACAACACATCCCATACAAGCTACCTTTATATTCAAATCATAACCTGCAACAAGCTTTTCCACTTCAGACGCAAGAGAAATAAGGTCAATATTTGTTCTTCCACAGGTAGGGCAGGAAACCACATCAATTCCGCCCTTTCTAAGTCCAAGTGTTTTAAGAATACGTTTAGCGGATATTATTTCTTCAACAGGATCGCCGGTTAAGGACACACGAATAGTATCACCTATACCCATGTACAAAATTATGCCCAATCCTACAGACGACTTAATATTTCCTGATTTTACCGTTCCTGATTCCGTAATTCCCACATGGAGAGGATAATTGCATACAGGTGCAAGCAATTCATGAGCCTTAACACACATAAGTACATCAGAGGATTTAATACTTACAACTATATTGTCATAGCCACACTCTTCTATCATTCTGACTTTATCCAGTGCACTTTCAACAATTCCCTCAGCAGTAACACCACTATATTTTTCTACCAATGCTTTTTCAAGAGACCCGGAATTAACCCCTACTCTAATAGGTATATTTCTTTCCTTGGCTGCTAACACAACCTCTTCAACCTTATCACGTCCTCCAATATTTCCCGGATTGATTCTGATTTTATCTGCACCATTTTCAATGGCAGCGATTGCCAGCTTATAATCAAAATGAATATCTGCCACAAGAGGTATAGAAATTTCCTTCTTAATCTCCTTAAGTGCCTTTGCAGCCTCCATAGTTGGCACCGTAGACCTTATTATTTCACAACCTGCTGCCTCAAGAGCATGAATCTGATTAATCGTAGCTCTCACATCTTCAGTCTTTGTATTTGTCATGGACTGAATCCTTATGGGATTACCTCCACCTATAGCTACATTCCCAATGTTTATTACCTTTGTATTATCTCTATAACTCATAACTGCCTCCTGACCCTGTATAGTACACCATTGTTAAATAATACCATAAACGCGAACAGATAAATGTCCCATAAATGGTATATATATTCATGTAAACCTTTTGTACTCTCCCAACACAAAAGACTTGCAATCTATAGTATCAATCTTTTTCTTTTTATACAAGACTTTGTGTTTTTTTTGATACATTAAATTATTACACATGTCTAACCCCTGTAAAGCAATTGAATTATATAGATAAAACCATCACAATCACCAAAGGTGAAATGATGGTTTACACCTCATTACTATCTTATGTTTGCTTCCTGTAATTTCTGCTGTTCTTTAGTCATGTAAATGCAAAATACCGCAACAGCTACCGCTAGAATAACAACAGTCATAACAATAAGAAATACTCTGAGTCCTTTATTGCTTCCACTTGTATTTGCCTCCTTCAGTGTCCTAACAGTGGCAGCGCCCATCTCAACCGGAGATGCATTGGCGCATTTGGCCAGAATAGTTTGTGTCAATTCATTTTCAGCATTGTCTACCGCAGTCACTTCAATGGTATACTCACCATAGTCAGGAATATTTATTTCCACCTGTTTTTGATTGTTCTCCTTTACCTGTTCAACACCATTAATTTTAACGGAGGTAAAATAATCCTCTTCATCATATAGCGCCAACGTAAGTATCTCATCTTTATTAACATTCCCTTCTTCATCCATCCCGTCAATTACGACCTGTGGCATAGTTCCGTCAACTATAAATTCAACTGTTTTCTCTGATTCATTACCGGCATCATCAATTGCATAAACCTTTAAAATATACTTTCCGTCATCACTAACCACTTCATTCTCACTAAGATTCTTACTGTTAATGTAGGTTTCATACTTAACCTCCGAATCATCTGAAATATACTGTTTAAAATCCTTGGGAAGGCTAAAGCTCTTTACATACTTTTGATTCAGCTCATCTACATAATCAATCTCAGGTGCCGACATATCCAAAGTAAATTCAATGGTTTTTGATACCATATTACCGGCGGCATCCATTGCCGTTACAGCATAGGAATAGGTGCCCTCTTCCTCTACAGAAAATGTAAAATCAGTTTTTTCAGAATTCATTACCCATTTAGGAGTTTCCATAAGCTCCATTGTATCCTTATCACTTTTTCTTCTTAACTCACAGGTAATTTCTGCTGTATCATAATTCTCTTCGTGAATTGAATATGTTATTATTGGTGGCTCATTTGTTACTATACTCTCACCAATTATTATCCCCTTAGATATGCTTATTACAGGAGCAACTGTATCTATGGAAAATACAATCTCATCCTCTGCAACATTTCCGGCATCATCACAAGCTTTAACAGAAACAGTATATTCTCCATCTTCAGTAAAATAATATGTATTCAAGCTGGATAATCCTTCTGTCTTATAGCCTTCTAAATGTAATTTACTACTACCGTCCTTCTTTTTTACACTACCGCTTAATTCAACACTATAGGAATCCTCAAAATTATCAGTAACACAAATACCAAGGTCAATTCCCTGATTAGCAGAAGCTCCGTCTGCAATTTTGCAAAATGAAACAGTGGGAGCACATGTATCAATTCTGAACCTTGCCTTACAAACCATAGAGCCATTACCTGCCGCATCAACACCATGACATTCAAAGCTGTAATCACCATCTTCCTTAATAGAATACAGGACTTCTCCGTTAACCTCTGCCAATGGCTTAACACCTTCATCTATAACCGCTTCCGAACTGTTCTCAGACTTTTTCAAAACATAGGTAACAATTGTTTTATCCGGATTATTGTCGCTTCCTACTACACTAATATCTACCTTACCATTGTATTTTTTGTTATTCTCAACACCTTCAATGCTAAGCTCCGGCTTTGTCTTATCTATAAAAAATCTTTGTTCATAAAAACTCACATTTCCTGCCCTGTCATAGGCCTCTGCTTTTAATAAATGACCATTTGAATCCTGTGTCTGTGTTTGCAATACAACCTCTTCCGCACAGCCTGATTTTGATTCATCTACTCCATATTCCTTTTCAAGAATTACCTCTGAATCACAAAAAACTCTCAGACGTAATAATTTAGAACCGGTATCATTTATTTTAATTGAACACTTAATATCTTCGTTCTGCCAAGAATTAAGCTCCTTTGTTGAAGCAACTTCAAGCTGTGGAGCTACTGTATCCTTAACAATACTATAAACTCTTGAGGCTAGAATCATGTGCTTTTCACTATCTACAATTTTTTTTGCAGATTTAACGTATTTTACAAGCTCCTTATCGCTAAAGCTTGGCCTTTGTATATCATCGGGGGTACCAGTATAAGACTCAAGTTCCTTAAGATTCATATTATAATTTTGCTCAACAATATTAACTGCATATGGAATTAAATTCATAACCTCATATTTACCAAACTGAATACAGAACTTTCCATCACCTGTCTTAGAAATGTCGAAAATATATGAATCATTGTCTAAGGACTTCCAATCTCCAAATGAATTACCACCGTCATTACTAATCCTGTATATTCTACATGTATCTACCGTAAGGAAATAATCCTCAAAAGAATCTGTTATATTTTCCTGTATAACATGTTTAAAAATATCACGATCTGAAGCATTCGAGTAATTAAATATAATGTTAGCATTTGTTTCGATATTCTCATTATCCTTAGGTGTAAGCATTATCCCATCTGCTCTGACTATACTTACATCAAGTGTCCTGTTCTCACATATTTCTCCCGTAATATACGTGTTCTCCTCAGCTTTAACACTGTTAACAGCTACTAAAAATTCCCCTGTAATTATTAAACAAATCACTATAATCCCCTTTTTGATTATAGATTTCATTATACTTACTCCTATTTCCTTTCCTATTTGTTTTTCATTTCAATTATTCTTTTCTTAATATCTGATTTTTCACGCTCATCTGTAATACTTGCAAGGGCATTTTCTCCACACCTTATTGCTTTCTCATATTCGCCTGAATTATCATACAGAATGCACAGCCTTCTGTTATATTCTGCCATTAGTACATTCCCTTCATCCTTGTACAAATCCGCAGAATCAGCATACTTTAATTCATTCAAGCCATCCTTTAGTACCTCTATGGTTTTTGCCTGACTATCCCCATATATATCAGCATAACCTTCATACAGCGCAGCAATCATCAAATCATTTTCAAACCTCTGTTTTGTGTATCCAAGCCCTTTATTGAAAACCACAAAATTATCAAGGCATTGTAGGTACTGCTCCATATCAGATGCAAAGGACAATTGAATATTACATAATTCCAAGTAGTAAACAGCATCCGAATATTTTTCCTTATCAAGCTGTGAAAAGTACTTTGCTGCGTAACAGTAATTACGTTCATTTTCAAAATAATACTTTGCTACCTCGTACTTAAATTCCTCCTCTACCTCATCGTCAAGGCAGCCTGAATCAATATAGCTTAGAATTATTTGTATACCCTCAGCCGTATATTTACCGTTCTCAATATGGCCGCTTAGTTCAGTAGCAAGATTAGCGGCAAAATCATTTTGGGATTCTATTACTACACTTTTAACAGCCATACTCCCCACAATAACAATTGCCGTTATTCCTGCAATAGCCAGATATTTAATCTGATTGATTTTGGCCTTTAGGCCATTTAGATTAATAAGATCCAACAGCAGCTCGTCTACATTTCTATATCTGTTTTCCTTTTTCTCGCTGATGCATTTAAGAATAATACTCTTAACATCCTTATTTATGCGCCTACTGCGACACACCAAACGATATTGCTCTCCATAGTCCTTAAGAGGTCTTTTACCTGTATACATAGCATACATTAGCATTCCAAATGCAAATATATCAGTACGTTCGTCCAGCAATTCGCCTCTGTTATAATACTGTTCCGGTGCAGCATAGCCGACAGTACCATATAGAGAACCTCTGTCTGCAATACGACCTGCAATGCCAAAATCAATAAGCTTTAAGCTACCATCGCATTTGACCATAACATTCTCTAGCTTTAAATCAAGATAAAGAATAGCCGGATTACATGAATGCAAATATCTAAGTCCCTTTGCAATATCAATCCACCATTGAACCATCCTGCTCCTGTTTACTATTTCCTTTTTCAGGTACTTATCAAGAGTAATACCCTCGATGTAATCGCTGACAATTACGTAACCATCTCCCTCCTGCCAGGCATCAACAATCCTTGGAAACAGCTCGTAATCCAGCCCGATCATCATGTTAATCTCGTTCTGAGCCAACCATCCCGTGTCATCCTTCTCAATATCCAGAAACTTAACGGCCCACTTTTTGCCAATAGATAAATCCTCAGCTAAATAAACTGATGATGTGCCGCCTCGTCCTATCTGATATAGGATTTTGAAACGATTAGACAGAATCTGACCATTTGATAGCATAAAATCACCTCGGTCTTTCTGTAATATAACTGTGTAAAAACATCAGTATTTGTAATAAATAAATTGGATTAGTGACGGAACACGTCCGACATGCTTTTATTTAAGTGACTAGATTGTATAACACAATTTTTTATGTGTCAATATATTTTTTATCTTTTGTTTATAATTTATTAATATTTCCTTGTTTCAGCCAGATGATTTTTATATCAAAAAAAGGCATAGTCAGGCGAATTTAATCACCAAACTATGCCATTTCTCTTAAGAATTAAAATCTCTAATATATACCGCCTAACGGCGTTTTCTTTACAAAATCATATATAAACATCTATTATACAATACCCTGAGCCTTCATAGCATCAGCAACCTTAAGGAAGCCTGCGATGTTAGCACCGGCAACATAATTGCCTTCCATACCATACTTCTTTGAAGCCTCATCAAGATTATGGAAAATATTAACCATAATTGTCTTAAGCTTTGAATCAACTTCCTCAAATGTCCATGAAAGACGCTCTGAGTTCTGGCTCATTTCAAGTGCAGATGTAGCAACACCACCTGCATTAGCAGCCTTACCTGGAACAAAGTATACCTTGTTATCCTGGAAATACTGTGTAGCCTCAAGAGTAGTAGGCATATTAGCACCTTCACGAACAGCCATAACACCATTTGCTACAAGGGTCTTTGCATCATCAAGATTTAACTCATTCTGAGTAGCGCAAGGAAGAGCAATATCAACCTTTACTGACCACTGATTTGTTCCTTCTGTCTTCTTATCATGATACTGAGCTGAAGGACGCTTTGCAGCATACTCTGTAAGACGTGCTCTCTTAACTTCCTTAACCTCTTTAAGAAGAGCCACATCAATACCTTCAGGATCATAAATCCATCCGGTTGAATCTGAACATGTAACAGGCTTAGCACCAAGCTGAATTGCCTTTTCAATAGCGTATGTAGCAACATTACCTGATCCTGATACAGCACAAGTCTTACCCTTAATATCAACGCCATTTGACTTAAGCATTTCCTCTGTCATGTAAAGAAGACCATAACCTGTAGCCTGTGTACGAGCAAGTGATCCACCATAAGACAATCCCTTACCTGTAAGAACACCCTCGTAAAGACCTGTAAGTCTCTTATACTGACCATACATAAATCCGATTTCTCTTGCTCCTGTACCAATATCACCTGCAGGAACATCTGTGTCAGCTCCAATATATTTAAATAACTCTGTCATAAAGCTCTGGCAGAAAGCCATGATTTCTCTATCTGACTTACCCTTAGGATCAAAGTCAGAACCACCCTTACCACCACCAATAGGAAGTCCTGTAAGAGAATTTTTGAAAATCTGCTCGAAGCCTAAGAACTTAATAATACCAAGATTAACTGAAGGATGAAGTCTTAATCCTCCCTTGTAAGGTCCAATTGCAGAATTAAACTGAACACGGAATGCATTATTAACCTGAACCTGACCCTTATCGTCAACCCAAGGAACTCTGAAAAGAATCTGTCTCTCTGGAGTTGTAAGTCTCTCAAGAAGAGCATCCTTCCTATATTCTTCCTCATTAGCCTCAATTACTACTCTAAGAGACTCAAGTACTTCCTTAACTGCCTGATGGAATTCAGACTGTGCAGGATTCTGATCAACTACTCTCTGATAAACCTCATCAACGTATGACATCTTATTTCCTCCTTGTGAAATAGAATAATTGTTTTATAGTGCCATTATGACGCTTCACCACGCAAGATTATATAACTCTCAGGGTCTGAATGCAAGAAAAAAAATATTAATATCCCTTACTATTCAACAAAATCTGATTTTACGTATGCTTCCTTGCCATCATACTTGATTTTACACCAGCCATCCTTAGTCTCTATTAATTCAAACTGGTCACCACGATAAGCAACACCAAGCTTATTAGCAGTCTCGCTTGCTGACTCGCGAACATTTACATTCTCGGTAACAGTAACCTTTCCATTAGCTCCAACCTCTTTCTCGCCATCAGAGCTGTTATCTTCTGAAGCTCCTGCTCCATCAACTACTTCAAGAAATTCTGACTTAATATAAGCCTCTTTTCCGTTATAATCAATCTTACTCCAACCGTTTTCCATTTCCTCATATCTCTTAAAGGTATCACCAATTGAAGCCTTACCAAGTGCCTCAGAATCAGTACTTGCCGAAGCTCTGATATTAACATTGTCAGTAGTCTTTACAGTTGTAGCAGAAGCATCCTTTGCCTCCTGCTGAGCAGCCGCCTCCTGCTGAGCCTCTTCTGCCTGATTCTCTCTCTGCTGTGCAGTCAATTTAGCCTTAACAGCTTCATTTACACTGCTCTCAATCTGAGGAATCAGATTAGCAAGTGATTCATCCTTTTCAAGAGCGTCATTATATCCAACCTTAACCTCTTCTATCAGCTCCTCAACATCGGACTGAACAGAAAGTTCAAGTAAATAAGCTTCTTCATCATCAGTCAAATCAGCCTTGTTAATATACAACTGACCTGACTCATTGGTACATACATATACCGAATCAAGAGACGGTGCCGGTGTTGTGGTATTCGTATACTTAATATTAAAGCTAACCAGCACAAGATATGAGCCTTCATCATAACCGGCCTTTGTATATACCTTAAAATCAGAAAAAGTTTCATAATACTGGGCCTTTTCCTCAATCTTGTATCTCTCTGTATCTGACAGGGTATTACACAACGCTGCTGCGCTGTCTGCATTACCCTTCATAATAGCTGTGTAATAAGACATCATAAGATTATATACATTAGTATCCTTGTCCTGTTCTACATACTTATCCTTAGGTACCTCAATACTCGATTCAGGTAATGATGTAGATATATCAGAAGTATCTGATGACTTTCCCTTATGAGATGTCAAAAATACAATTACAACAACAATTAATACTAAAAAACATGCTCCAATAATGAAATAAATCAAATGTTCCTTAATAAATTCCTTTATCTTGCTAATTGACATTAACCTGCTCCCTTTCAAATGCTCACCAATTAATTACTATAGTGCACCCGAGAGGATTCGAACCCCCGACACACGGTACCGGAAACCGTTGCTCTATCCCCTGAGCTACGAGTGCAAAACTCACACCAATAGATAATACCATAGGGGATAGAAAATATCAATCAAAAATCAATAGGGTTAAGAGTTGCCTCTTAACCCTATTAAAACTTCATATCCGATTATACAGCCTGCAAATATCCATTCTCTTTACTAAAATAATACACATGGTCAGATAACACTTCTACCGGATCCAATGTAGAACTATTCACCTCACAGACCATCTGATTCAGAATGTTCTCATCATCAATACCATTAGTAGGTACAAGCAGCACCTCGTTTATACTGCTGGGAATAATATAAATATCCGAATCAATTTTCTCACAAAAGCTCTTAAGCATAGTCTCATTTGTCATACACACAGCACCATTATTCATATTATTTGTAAATACATACATTAATTCGCTGTCATCCGAAATCGGTAAATCTTCTACCGAATCGGGCTTAATACGCTTAATTGTATCCAGAATGCTCTCTATTCTCCCCTCAACCTTAAGAGTATTTGCCATTGCATCCTTTAGTAGCTTTTCCTTATCAACCTTCCACATTTTCATATGATCGTATTTTACCGTTATTGAACCGCCGGAAAGTCTATTATCAAAAACATCACAATCCAAATAACAGTAGGGTACAATCGCCAAATCCAAAAAGTCTTCATAAGGAACATCCTTTAAATATTCCGCATTCGTAACCTTATTGATTAATTTACAGCGAAGCATATCCTTAACACTGTCATAATTATTAAAAAACTCAATATCAAAATCATAATCGATTGCTCTGCAATTATATACATCAATAATTCTTCTGATTATTAAGTCAAGCGACTCTCCCTCCTTATATCTGTTGTAGTAACTTTCAAGATAAATGGTTGGCGATACACAATGGCCACTCCTTTCTATAGTGACGCCGGTGTAAATAACCCCATTATTCTTGGTTACTCGATTAACTACTACCTTGCCTAGTGGAAATTCTTCCTCCAATAATTCTTTTATTGCATTAGTAAACTCTTCAAATCTCATTCAATCTCTCCTTATCTAAATTAGTTATGATAAGGGAGCAACATGCGCCTGTATATCGAGTTGTCTATCTCCTGCTCGATATACACTTCGTATAATCATTCGGATTCCGCTTCGCTTCTTCCTCATGATTATACGAAGTGTATAACAAAAAGAGCTTCCTATAAGGAAGCTCTTAAAAACTAGTTAATTAAACTCTGGATAAATACTCACCTGTTCTTGTATCAATCTTAATCTTATCATTCATTTCAACAAAAAGAGGAACATAAACAGTAGCACCAGTCTCAACTGTAGCAGGCTTTGTAGCACCTGTAGCTGTATCGCCCTTGAATCCGGGCTCTGTATCTGTAATCTCAAGCTCTACAAAAAGAGGTGGCTCAATAGCAAATACGTTACCGTTATGAGAACAAACCTTAACCATTTCATTCTCCTTAACAAACTTAAGCGCATCTCCAATTGTCTCAGCATTCAAAGCTATCTGCTCGTATGTTTCAACATCCATGAAGTTATATAAATCTCCATCAGCGTAAAGATACTGCATATCTTTTCTATCAATACGTGCCTGTGGAAACTTTTCGGTAGGTCTGAATGATTTTTCAATAACACCACCACTGATAATATTCTTTAACTTAGTTCTAACAAAAGCTGCTCCCTTACCGGGTTTAACATGCTGGAATTCAATAATCTGATAAATTCCGTTGTCCATCTCAACAGTTAAGCCATTTCTAAAATCGCCTGCTGATATCATACAATATTCCTCCTTAATGCGTTCCAAAATAATTCCTTGAATAGTTTATCGTAAACGAATGCATATTTCAAGAACTATTTTTACTTTTTCTCCAAAAGATAATCAATAGCCTCCAAATATCCATCAAGGCCATGTCCCATAATTACCTTATCACAGGCAACAGCCGTAACCGATTTATGGCGCCACTCTTCCATTCTAGCTGTAATATCAGAAATATGCACCTCTACTTTAGGCATAGATACCGACCTTAAAGCATCATGAATTGCATAGCTGTAATGAGCATAGGCACCGGGATTAATTATGATGGCATCAGTCTGATTCGTATAGGCCTCCTGAATCTTATCGATTATTGCACCTTCGCAGTTAGACTGAAACAAATCAACTAAAACATTCTCCTTAGCAGCCTTTTTCATAATCTTCTGCCTCAGGAAATCATAATCCTCTCTACCATAAACATCAACCTCTCTAATTCCAAGAAAGTTAAGATTTGGTCCGTTTATAACAAGAATTTTCATGTCAATACCCTCTCCTGTAATTTATTCTAAGCCTTTGGTTTCCAGCAAATCCTTATATATATCATATACTATGGTTTCCGGAACCGTAATCTCATTCCACATTTCGTATGAGCTTATTGCCTGATACAACAATAGCTTCATTCCATTATGCGCATCAGCCCCGGCACTCTTTAAATACTTCATAAACATAGTTTCTCTGGGGTTATACAATAAATCCACCCCCACACTAATTCTTTTATAAAAGTCACGATCATGAATTACACAGGTATCAATATTGGGCGAAAGACCAACATTTGTACACTGAAAAGCAATCATATTTTCAAATGGAATCGTACGTAATTCCTTAAAGGACAATGCATAAATTGCATTGGCTAAATTATACAATCCATTTCTTGCCGCATATACCCTCAAATCAGACTGAAGACCAATGGCATTAGACACAGTTCTGTTAACAATCGTAATTGTTGCCGGATTCTTGGAAATCAAAAGGTATGCAACAGTTCTTGCTGCCAATCCAGCCCCTAGAATTAACACGTGTCTTCCTGTAACAAGAATCTTTTCCTCTATTAGCTGTCGGTCAAGACCATAAACCTCAGTATTATAGCCAAAATATCCATCTTTTGAATGAATAATAGTATTAACTGCTCCTATTTCAGCAGCTACAGGGTCAACACCTGCCAGTTCATATATTATTTCGGTTTTATATGGTGCTCCCACATTAACCCCTTTTATGTCAAGTGCTCCCAAACCATTTACAGCCATTTTCAAATCGCCCTTAACCTTAAAAGGAACATAAGCAGCATTAATCCCCATATACTCAGATATTCTGTTATGAACATAGGGTAGCATAGAATCTATCGCAGAATTTCCCACGATACCAAATACCTTTGTAGAACCATCAACACTTATCATAATCCACCAACTTTATTATTAATTGCACAATTATCTACTGTTCAGTACCTAACCGTTAAGATTAACGTTAAAAGAACCCCCTGCACATAGCAAGAGGTCCCTTAAAAATATATCATAATCAATACATTCCAAAACCTGATTTTTGAATAACAATTCCATCCTCAGTATTTTCTACAGTACTTGAATCACCGATAAAATACTGATACTGCTCCAGCATCTGATCCTTCTGCATATCCGAAACAGCCTTCTCCATATCAAGGCCTCTAATATCACTATTCTTGCCAACAAAATCAAACTCACCAATTGCCTTAAGTCCCAAAGTGGACTCTTCAAAGCCTGTAGTTTGTTTTTTATCATCCTTAACAGATTCCGCCTTATCAGAAGCTACAGCCCCATCAACAGATAAATCCTTAACTTTACCGAGCTCATCATTAACAAGTGTTGTTGATGTAACTTCTGCAGTGGACTTAGGTATCCTGTTAAAAGCTTCTGTATTACTCAAACGAGAATACAAATCATAATGCCCAATTCCATTCATTGTCATTATATCACTCCCTTATTGTACTACACTTATACCCCAAATCAATTATACATAATCATACTTACATTTGTAAATTATATATCGACGTCATTATATAATAATTTACATGTTAAAAATTAAATAATCTTAAACAAATGCAAAAAAACTATAAAACAGAGTTCAATAACTGCTTAGTGTACTCATGTTTTGGATTCTTGTATACCTCCTCGTCGGTTCCATACTCCACAATCTGACCGCCCTTCATAACCATAACCTTGTCACATATAGAATACACAACCTTCAAATCATGGGATATAAACAGCATAGCCACATTCATTTCATGATTAACTCTGACTAACAAATCAAGAATCTGCGCTTGAATAGTTACATCCAGAGCGGAAACAGGTTCGTCGGCAATAATAAGCCTTGGCTCTGTCATCAGCGCAAGTGCAATACATATTCTCTGACGCTGACCACCTGATAATTCCTGAGGTTTTCTGTCAACATACTGTTCATCAAGTCCCACAAGCTCAAGCATTTCAATGACTTTCTTATTACGTTCCTTGTCATTAAGCTTGCGTTTTATTCTTAAAGGCTCTTCTAAAATCCAACCAACTGTTTTGGCAGGATTTAACGACCCCTGTGGATCCTGAAAAATCATCTGAATACCATCATCGTATTTCTGTATTGTACCCTCAACATCCTTTACAATGCCAAGAAGGCTCTTTGCCAAGGTTGATTTTCCGCACCCGGACTCACCAACAAGACCTAAGATTTCTCCTTCATATATATCAAAGGAAATATCATCCAGAATCTTTCGCCTCTCAATTTTGGTTCCATATCTATCAATTTTTCTCTTATAATATGCATTAAGATTTGCTACTGAAAGTATTTTATCTGACATTTATTTTCTCCATACGCGGAATAGCTTTAATCAAATTACGTGTATATTCTTCCTTGGGCGAATTAAATATCTCATTTACATCACCTGTTTCAACAATCCTTCCATGATACATTACAAGAACTCTTGAACACAGTCGCTTAACAAGGCTTAAATCATGAGAAATAAAAATAATTGCAGTACCCTTGGTTCTGTTAATTCGTTTAAGCAACTCAATAATCTGAGCCTGTATAGTTACATCAAGAGCCGTTGTAGGTTCATCAGCTATAAGAATTTTAGGATTGGAAATAAGAGCTGCAGCAATCATTATTCGCTGTCTCATTCCGCCTGACATTTCATGGGGATACTTAAAAAATGTTTCCTCCGGTCTATCTATATCTACATCATACAGTGCCTGTATTACCCTTTCCTTAATCTCATCTTCTGACAAATCAGTATGGATTCTTAAGCTTTCGCCAACCTGCCAGCCTATTTTTTTTACAGGATTAAGACTGTTCATAGGTTCCTGAAAAACCATACTTATATCTTTCCCTTGATGTATTCTTAACTGCTCACGACTACATGTTAGTAAATCTACTCCTTCGAATAGAATCTGCCCTCTTTTCTTCATTTGTTTACGAGAAAGCAAACCTGCAATAGCCAGAGCAGACATTGATTTACCCGAACCGGATTCTCCAACAATTCCGACAATCTCGCCCTCATCCATATGTAAATCAAAGTCGTAAACAACAGTTTCAGGTGTAATATGGTCATGAAATTCAATATTCAAATCAATAACATCAAGCATTCTTCTCTAACCCCTCATTTAACATAGCAAATCCCAAAATCAGTAATACAATAGCCAATCCCGTAAAAAATGCATAGCTGGGTTTAACAAAAAGAAATGACTGAGCTTCTGACAGCATTCTTCCAAGACTTGAATCAGGTGGCTGAACGCCTATTCCCAAGAAACTCATACTTGCCTCAGCTAGAACCGCATTGTTAAATCCAATAGCAATAGTGGATAGCATAACCTGATATGTATTAGGTAAAATATGTACAAATATTATCCTTAAATCCGAGGCTCCCATTAGCATTGCACTCTGAACGTAATCAAGGTTCTTACATCTTAAAAACTCGCTTCTGACTATTCTTGCAAAGCTGGGAATAAATACAACTCCCAAGGCTAACATAACATTATATTTTCCGGAGCCAAAAATACTGATAAATACAAGAGCAACCAGAATACTCGGAAATGCTAAAACCGCATCATTAAAACGCATCAGAATCTCATCTACAATACCACCGAAATATCCTGTAAAAGCTCCAATAATAATTCCGAAAAAAGCTCCAATTAATACAGTTCCCAAGGCAACAATCATTGTGGTTCCGGTTCCCACCATAATTCTACTTAATATATCACGTCCAAAATTATCACAGCCAAGCAAATGTTCTACACTTGCATTTGCAAATTTATTTGATGCGTCCATTGCCTCCGGAGAGTAAGGTGTATAAAAAACGCCTATTACCGCAAAGATTATCATAACCCCCACTATAATTGAGCCAATTAATAATTTTATATTACCTTCAAAAATCTTTCTCAATGTTACTTACCTCTCAATCTCGGATCAATAACCTTATAGAGAATATCTACGCAAAAATTAACCACAATAACAATAATCGCTACAATCGCTATAATCGACTGAACAACAGGATAATCCCTGTTTGATATGGACGTAATAAGAAGTCTTCCTATTCCCGGAATAGAGAATACTTGCTCTATAATCAGTGAACCTGCAACAATATCAGCTAAAGTCATACCAAGAAAGGTTACTACCGGAATTATTGCATTTTTTAATACATGCTTATATAGAACCTCATTGGTAGAATTACCTCTGCTATATGCCGTTCTTACATAATCCAGCTTACTTTCCTTTAATAAAGAGCTCTTAAGCAGCTTAACTGTCATTGCAATTTTAGGAATAGCAATTGCCAGTGCCGGGAAAAATAAATATTTAATAAATCCAAACAAATCATTCGAATAGCTTACGTATCCACCCGGTGTAAAACATCTTAGAACCAAACCGAAGAAAAAAGTAAGCAGAATACCGATAAAAAAAGGCGGAATCGACATGAATAACTGATTAATAACATCAACAGCCTTTGAATACCATTTATCCTCATGCTTTGCCGTATATATTCCTACCGGAATAGATAAAACAAGAATAATAATAAATGCCATTATACTAAGTGTAAGTGTAATAGGAACCTTGTTTCCAATCATATCCCTTACAGCAGTTCCATAGGAATATGACTTTCCCATGTCACCAAAGGCAAAAGAAAAAATCCATTCAAAATATCGAACAGCTAAAGGTCTGTTTAGTCCAAGTTGCTCTCTTAATCTTTCAACTTTTTCCGGTGTGGCATTTATTCCCAGCATATTCAAAGCCGGGTCTCCGGGTATTACAGAAAAAGCAAGAAAGACTAAAAGCGTAACAATTAGGACAGTAATTATCATTGTTATTAATTTCTTGCCTATGTACTTCATTTAGTCTTCCTCCTAAGTAAACTACTTTATCTTCAGCTTGGAAATATCCAAAATATACATAGGATAAAACTCATAGCCTTCATATTTATCTCTTATTGCCACAAATTCAGCCATATCCTGTAAATAAACATTTGCTGCTTTTTCAGCAAGTATTGTCTCAAGGCGCTTATAAATTGATGTCTGTTTTTCATCATCATTTGTCTTCAAGGCTTCAAGATAGAGCTTATCGTATTCCTCATCCGAGAAATTAATAAAATTACCGTCTTCCTTTGAATAAAATCTCTCAAGCATTGCATTGGCTGTCATTGATGAAGCATCAACTCCAATTACAGTAGAAGAATAATTTCGATTGGTATATACATCGCTTAACCATGTATTCCACTCAACCAGCTGAATTGTTGCATTAATTCCTACCTTTGAAAGCTGTTCCACAAGAACCTGCGCAGTATCAATATGTGGTTGATAATTGGAAGGAACAGTAATGGTCATATCAAAACCGTTCTCATAACCGGCCTCTGCCAGTAATGATTTTGCCATTTCAATGTTGTGTGGATACATCGTAGTCAATTCCGGCAAAAAGTATTTTTCAAAAGCAGGATACATACTTGAGCCAACAATTGAACCCTTGCCATCTGAAGTCAAATCAAGCATTCCCTGAACATCTACTGCATAGCACATAGCCTGTCTAACCCTGATGTCATCAAAAGGCTCCACCTTATTGTTAAGATAAAGTGCCTGTACAAGATTCATTGCACCCTCATATACATCAAACCCTTCACCGAGTCCTGCAACCTGAGTGGATGTCAAATGAATTGACATATCAATTGAGCCACCCTTTAAGTCCATTACAATAGTATCCGCATTGGCCTCAACCTTAAATATAACCTGTTCTATCTCGCCCTTTTCACCCCAGTAATCATCAAATCTTTCCATGATAATATTCTCCTGCGGTGAACGTGATACATATTTATACGGTCCGGTACCTATGGGGTTTGTATCAGGTGTTGGATTATCCTTTGGAATAATACATGCATTAGTATTTGCTATGTATGCAGGAAAATCAACATTCTGCTCATCCAAAACAATTTCTACAGTTTTGTCAGATACGACATTAACCTCTTTAATCGAAGAAAAAGCCGCTATGAGAGGTTCTTCCCCCGTCATACCGGCAGCTTTTTTAATGCTATATTCAACATCCTCTGCCGTTACCGGGTTCCCGTCATGAAACTTAACTTGATCTCTCAAGGTAAAGGTATAAACCTTTCCGTCATCAGAAATCTCGTACTTTTCAGCAACAGCAGGAATAATATTTCCCTTTGAATCAGGCTTAAGTAAGCCCTCATACATATTGAATAATACCTCCTTAGTTCCTGCCGCAACTGCTTTTTGTGGGTCAAGACTATCTTCCAGATCTTGTGGTATTCCAACAATTATCTTCGAAGATTCATCTGCCTTCTCGCCTGAACATCCGCCCAGTGCAATAGTCAGTGTAAGTAACACTGATAGAAATGCTACAACTTTCTTTCTCATCTTGTGTTATCTCCTCTTCTCTATATTTAGTTTTTCTAGGAAAGCAATATTACAGTTATATTGTCTCCTAATTATCTTGCAAAATCATTGTATACAGTAGTATATTCAAAATCAATAGTAATTTGTTATTTTTTTAACACATATTTGTTCTATTTTTTGTGCATCTTAGACATTATTATTGTTTCTATTTTTGTTACTACAAAAAAAAGCACCTAAAAATCATCATAGATTAATAGGTGCATCTTTTGACTATAATTTATTTAAGAACCTTTTTAAGCTCATCCATGAATGTATTTACATCCTTGAACTCTCTATATACAGATGCGAATCTTACATAAGCAACAGCATCCATATCCTTTAACTTATTCATAACAAGTTCTCCAATTACATCGCTCGGAATTTCCTTATCCTCATAATTGAAAATCTCTGTTTCAATCTCGTCAACAAGCTGTGTAATCTGTAATGCCGAAACCGGTCTCTTGTGACAGGCTCTTAAAATACCGGCCTCAATCTTGGATCTGTCATAGGTTTCTCTATTAAAATCCTTCTTAATTACAATTAACGGAATTGTTTCGATTTTCTCGTATGTAGTAAATCTCTTATCACATTCATCGCAAACACGACGCCTTCTAATTGAATTATTCTCCTCGGCAGGTCGGCTGTCAATTACACGTGTGTTCTCGTGACCACAAAATGGACATTTCATTATTCAATTTTCCCCTCTCATTATTTACTTATGTCCCCTCAGACATATTTACATTTTAACCCAGTGAAAATATTTATGTCAACTGAAAAAACGAATAAAAATATATCATTTTCCATTCAATTCAAAAAGCCCCGAATACTGGCTGCTACTGTTCAGGCCCCGAACGGTAGAAGAGCAAAAATCCATTTATAATCCCCTCGCGATGGAATTTTGCTATCAATAATAACTACTCCCTCTAATCCTTATTACAATAATTCTCAATACTGTCATTTAAATAACGAAGCATATCTTCATAACCCTCTTCGGTAAAAGGAAAATGCTGTGCCGTTATTTTATCTTTTTCAGTAACCTCATAGCAAAACGGTTCCGGCCAGGTTTCTACAAGAAATTTATCAATATCGTCCTCTGTTTCAGCTTTATGCTTAACGATTCTGTAACGCATTCCGGTATGACTTCCGGTATAAGCTTTTCCCTTTTTATAGTGATTAAATGATAGTATCTGATTTTTATCAATCATAATTGCTCCCTTCTTACAAAAACACCTCTTCATCAGAAGAGGTGTTCAAAAATCATTATTTCTTAAGAAAATCCGGAATCTTAATCTGACGGTTCTCAACCCTGCTTGTTAATGGTGATACACTTCTTAATCCACCGTTAAATGTACTAGTAGGTGTTGCACCCATAGACGGAGTCGGTGTCGGTGCAGGCGTTGGAACAGGTGATGAAATCGGAACCGATGAAGGTGTTGAAGCATTCATCATAGGCTGTCCCGAAAGGTTAGGCATCTGACCTGTAAGACCGGCATTAAGATTCATCTGTGTATTCTGAAAATTATATGGTTGGTTTGAATTCTGACCAAGATAAGGCATAGCCATTGTATTCTGCTGCTGTAGACCCATTCCTGTATTCATAGGAGCTGTCATAGCACCCGGCTGTTGACTCATCATACTCTGCTGATTCATTCCTGCCATTTGAGCCTGAGCCATTGCCTGAACCGGACTGGGCTGAGGCTGAGCCATACTGTTCTGTCCGCCAAGTGTAGCATTAGGACCGTATGTTCTAGGCTGATATGAACCATTAGAGGTATATCCCTGACTTCTATTATCTGTAGCTCTGGTAGCAGACTGACGAACAGGCATATCATTCTTAGGAATCTTGTTCTCATCAATACCCGTAGCGATGACTGTAACTGTACATGTATCAGGTTCTCTGTCATCACACATAGCACCCATAATAAGGTTAACATCATCACCCGTGAGATTGCTGACAAATGATACGGCATCATCAGCATCCAAAAGTGTGATTTCACCGGAAATGTTAACAATAACATGGCTTGCTCCCTGAATAGTAGTTTCAAGAAGTGGACTGTTAACAGCCTGTTTAACAGCCTCAATAGCCTTATCATCACCCTTTGCCATACCAATACCGATATGTGCAATACCCTTGTTCTCCATTACTGTCTTAACGTCAGCAAAGTCAAGGTTAATCAATGAAGGAACATTGATAAGATCTGTAATTCCTCTAACTGCCTGCTGAAGAACCTCATCAGCTATCTTAAGAGCATCCGGCATAGTAGTTCTTCTGTCGCAAAGCTCCAATAATTTATCATTAGGAATGACAATCAAAGTATCAACATTCTGTTTAAGCTTCTCTATTCCACCAAGAGCATTCTGCATACGTGTCTTAGCCTCAAACCTAAAAGGCTTGGTAACAACACCAACAGTAAGTGCTCCCTGTTCCTTAGCAAGTCTTGCAATTACAGGAGCTGCACCTGTTCCGGTTCCGCCACCCATACCACAGGTAACGAACACCATATGTGCTCCACGAATTGCATTTGCAATATCCTCTGCACTCTCCTCGGCTGCCTTTTCACCAATCTCAGGCTGTGCACCACAACCTAAACCTTGCGTGAGCTTATCTCCTATCTGCAACAACCTGGGGGATTTACATAGCTGCAAAGCCTGCTTATCTGTATTTACTCCAAGGAATTCAACACCTCCAACCTGTTCCTCTACCATACGGTTAACGGCATTATTACCAGCTCCGCCAACACCTACAACAAGTATTTTGGCTGCTGAATCCATCACATCTGTTTTAATTTCCAGCAAGACTCTGTTCCTCCCTCTTGTTTAACATATCCATATACATATAGACTATCATATAATTTTTTTTTTGATTAATCAATAGTTTTTTAAGTTGATAACAAAAAAATCATAACACAACGAAATCAATTATCCTTTGAAAAAGTAAATTTATCTCCCTCACCCTTGTAATTTTCCATATGCAGTAAACCGGAATGTCCTTCAAGCTCAGGCAAAAGAAATCTTAATCTGTTGATTTTTTCATCAAGATAATCACTACTGCCAAGATATACCCTTACATCTGCAAAATATAGAGTAATATTGTAATCAGAATCAAAATATATCCTGTCTGTAATAATCTCATACTTGGTAAGAAGCTGTGTAATATTAAGTATAAGTCGAAATACGTTCTCGTCTTCAACCGGGAGCTTCTCGTGAAGCGTAATATAATCAAAGTCAAGACCGGTAACAAACGGAACTCTTTCCATCTGTTTTGTGGAACTTTCTATTACCATTCCATCCTTGTCAAAATATAAATAATGGTCTAAATACTCCACATACCCTGCAACAGCCTTTTCATACACTTCAATATTAACCTCTGTAGGAGAAATCAATTCAACATTCATTTTCTCCACAAAAGGTATTTGATCTATTCTATTTGTAAGACATTTAAAATAAAGCACTATAGAGTTATATCCATATTTTCCGGACATAACATAATCTTCAATCTCTTCAGCAGAATAATGATCATTTCCCGTAACTAAAACTGTCGTAATTGTAAATTTATACTTGACAATAATTGTTCCTGCAAAAGCAACAATTATAAAACACAAGAGAATTACAAGTAATTTGGACGAGCTTTTATTCTTTCCATTAATAGAATAGTCAACAGCCATCAAAAACTCCTTAATTTACTTCTTTAATTCTAATATTTCTCGAAACACTAAGCACAAGTCCTACTTCAACAAGCAAGAATACAACTGCGGAACCACCGTAACTGATAAATGGCAGCGTAATACCTGTATTGGGAATAAGATTCGTAACAACGGCAATATTAAATATTACCTGTAATGAAATATGGGACATAACCCCTACAACAAGCAAGGCACCAAACATATCCTCAGTGTTATTTGCAACCACAAAAAATCTCCATATCATAAGGAAAAACATAAGAAGTACTGCGCTGGCACCAAACAATCCCAGTTCCTCACATATAATAGAAAATACCATATCATTCTGAGCCTCAGGGATAAATCCAAGTTTCTGAATACTTTGCCCTAATCCTTTACCAAAAAGTTCACCTGAACCGATTGCATAAAGCGCCTGCAAGGTCTGAAATCCGGTGGTACTTGAAAAAGCCTCCGGATTAAGCCATGCCTCAATACGACCAAATCGATAAGACATTTCAGATGTAAGAACACCTTTTTTTACAAGCAAAACAAAAATAGCAGCAACCAAAATAATGCCACCTAAAATAAGAAAATATTCCTTATAATTAGGAGTTGCCACAAATACCATTATCAACACAATACCAAAAATAATAATAGCCGAACTTAGGTTATCGGTAACAATCAGTACAACACCCGATACAGGCGCAGCAAGACCCAATACCGTAAGAACTCCCTTCAAGGTCTGAATTCTTTTACCCATTTTGCAAATAAAAAATGCAAAGAAAACAATCATTCCTGCCTTGGCTATTTCTGCGGGTTGCAAAGAAAATCCCAAATTAAGCCATCTTCTTGCACCATTTACCTCAATACCAAGACTTGTTAACACTAACAAAACAGAAATAATTGATACCGCATATGCTATATATGCAAATTTTTTCCATATATGGTAATCAAGCATCGTAACAATAAGCATAGCTCCAAAACCTATAACAGTAGAAACCATCTGTTTCTTAAGATAATAGGCAGAATTTCCTGTTTCTAAAGTAGCCTCATAGGAGCTTACACTATAAAGCATTACCAGTCCAAAGCAAACCAGAAATATTACGATAAAAAGCAGGGTATAGTCAAAATATGACTTTGATTTATTCGATTTACGCCTTCTACCCTCACGACTCATAATCTATTAACATACTCCTTAAATATATTGCCTCTCTGTTCATAATTATCGAACATTCCCCAACTTGCACAAGCAGGCGAAAGTAATACTGCTTCTCCCTCCTTAGCTTCGTTTGCACAAATATTAAATGCTTCTTCAAAGGTATCCGCAAGAACCCAGTCATTAAATCCATGCTTCTTACAGCAGTCTGCAATAACATGCTTTGTCGCACCGATTAGAACAAGCTTTTTGACTTTTCCATTAAAAGCAAGAATCCAATCATCAAAGGCTGAACCCTTATCATAGCCGCCGCCTATAAGATAAGTCGGACGGTTCATTGCTTCTATACCCTTAATCGCAGCATCTACATTGGTTCCCTTGGAATCATTGTAATATCTTACACCCTTCTTTTCAGCAACAAATTCTATTCTGTGTTCAACAGCAGTAAATTCCTTAACCGATTTAAGAATCGAATCCATAGGAACGCCGAAAGCATAAGTCATTGCAATTGCAGCCATGGCATTTTCCATATTGTGAACACCGATAATTTGCATTTCATCAGAGGAAATCAGCTGTGAAGCCTTGCCATCTTTGCTCAAATAAATATTATTATCTTCATAATAAAAACCATCTACAAGCTTTGTTTTAGAGCTGAAGAATATGACCTTCGCTTTAACATTTTTAGCAAATTCTCTTAAAACAGTATCCTCATAATTAAGAATAACATAATCATCCGAATCCTGATTAACAGTAATATTCTCTTTAACCTTAATATATGTTTCCATAGTATGATGGCGGTTAAGATGGTCGGGTGTAATATTTAAAATAGCACTGACATGCGGTTTAAAGGTATCTGTTGTTTCAAGCTGAAAGCTACTGATTTCTGCAACAGTAACAGAATCCTCCGTACTGGCAGTTACCTCTCCGGTATATGGATTACCTATATTACCTACAACAAAGGAATTACTATTATAATCAGAAATTATTTTACCCGTAAGAGCTGTAGTTGTTGTTTTACCATTTGTACCGGTAATTGCAATAAGCGAGCCCTTCTCATATGTATATGCAAGTTCTATTTCACCGCTTAATTGTGCACCTTTTTCTACCAATTCAACAACCATTGGTGCATCAACAGGAACGCCGGGGCTTAATACCACAGTACCTACCGATTCCTTAATATCTTCCTTTAAATCTCCCAAAATAATCTTAACTTTATCGGGAAATTCAAGCTTATTCTTAATTGTTTCAACATCAAGCTTGTCATTTGAATCAAAAAGAACCGGACTAACCCCGTTCCTTACTAATAAATCGCAGGCACTTACTCCACTGATTCCTGTACCGATAACCAGAACTATATTCTTGTCCATATTCTTCTACTCCTTTATTTCGAACATTAATATGCCAAGTAACCAACAACACACAAAAGAATTGTAATTATTGTAAAAACAGCTACCACTCGCGTTTCTGACCATCCACTCAATTCAAAATGATGATGAATAGGAGCCATCTTAAATACTCTTTTTCCACCGGATATTTTAAAATACCCTACCTGAATAATTACCGAAGCCACCTCTAATAAATAAATAAAAGCAACAATAATTATGAAAATCGGCATATTCATCATATAAGCAATTGATACTACAAAGCCTCCAAGGGCAAGTGAACCGGTATCACCCATAAACACACTTGCAGGATGAACATTAAAAAGTAAAAATGCAAGCAGTGCACCAAGCATTGCCAAAGCTACAGGGGCAACCCCATTACCGACATTCAAGGCTACCATGGCAAAAAATGCAGCAATAACTGCAGTAACGCTGGATGCCAGGCCATCAAGTCCATCAGTAAAATTAGAACCATTAACAGTTCCAAGAACAGCGAAATACAATAATACAATGGCAAACCAACCAATATCTATGGAATATCCATTGGTAAATGGCAATATAAGTTCAAGACTTATACCGGCAATATTAATCATATAGTATGCGAAAATCGTTGTGACCGCGAACTGCAGCAACATTTTCTGCCATGCTCTAAGACCCATAGAACGTTTAAGAACAACCTTAATATAGTCATCAATAAACCCGATAAGTCCAAACCCGATAGTCATCATTAAAACAGGAATAATATCAGGACAACTCTTTACATATATTAAAGAGCCAACAAGTACACCCAAGAGAATCATTACACCCCCCATTGTAGGTGTGCCGTTTTTTTTCAAATGACTTTGAGGTCCATCATCTCGTACTGTCTGTCCCACCTTAAGCTTTCTCAAATACGGAATAATAAAGGGACCGCAAATTGCTGTGACTGCAAAAGAAATAAACACTGCTAATAATGAAGAAATATCCATGTCAAATAACCTCACTCAAAAAAGTAGAAAACACCATTAAGCAATCTGTCATAATACATACACCCCTATCTGACATTCGAAATATTATTTAGGGTGTAGCAGATGCAAAACCTAGTATATTATCAATTTGATTATTTTTCAAACAAAAATCATTCCAAATCGGAAACATTTGCATCTACAGGACGTCCGGTATCCGGATCCAGCAAATCTCCGGTATTCGGATCTACAGCATATCCTGTTTCTTCATCAATCTGAATCGTAGGTGTCAAAGCTTCCTCCTCTTTTTCATTTTCAAATACAATAACAGAATCCGAATCATCACCCTCAGGGGCATTTTCACCTGTCAAAGCAGAGGTAGCATCACCCTCACCGCCAACCGTTTCTTCTCCGTTTACCGGATTCTCACCTTCGGAAATCTCATTGTCACTTACTATACTTTCATCGGAAGCCACAGCAAATGATAATTGTTTTTCCTCCATCTCGGCAAGCTCCTCTTCTGTAAGCTCCTCAGTCATAAAAATATGCATATAGGGAAGAACCTCTGTAAGAATATCTCTTGTAAGAACTGTAGCATATCTTGCGGACGCCTGACTTTCCACATTAGGTTCATCGATTACTGTATATATTACTATCTGTGGATTATCTGCAGGAGCAAAGCCCATAAACGAAACAACATAATTACCTGTCTTACGAGGATATTTTTCCGCAGTTCCGGTCTTACCGCCGATTCTATAGCCGGCAGGTCTTGCCGAATGACCCGTACCTTCCGACACAACATTATTACATAATTCAACAATCTTTTCTGAAGTTTCGGCAGAAATTGTCTGTTTCAAAACTCTGGGTTCAATAGTTTCAACAGTAGCCCCCTGGTCATTAACAATCTTCGTAACAACATGTGGCTGATAATAATATCCACCATTAATTAACGAACAAAATCCTGAAACCATCTGAATCATTGTTACATTAAATCCCTGTCCAAAGGAGCTGATTGCAAGGTCGGTAGGTGTCATTGAATCCACGTCAAACACCAGTGAATTGGTTAGTGCTTCACCTGTCAAATCGACATTGGTCTTAAGTCCCATATTAAACACTTTATTGTACTTCATAAAAATGGCTTTACCAATAGTAGCACCTATATCCATAAATGCCACATTACACGACTGTTCCAATGCACCGGAGAACGTTAACATTCCGTGTCCCAAACGATTTGAACAGTGAATCTGATAATCGCCAACCTCCTTAACACCGGTACAATTATAGCTTTCATTTCCTGTAAGTATACCCTCTTCAAGACCAACTGCCATTGTAAAGGGCTTATACGTAGATCCCGGCTCATAAGTAGTTGTTATACAAAAATTCTTCCATAGAGCATTCAGAGCCTCAAGCTTTGCATCTTCATAAGCCTCGGCATAGGTTTTCTTATGATTTTTCTTGCCATCTGTTGTCACGTTTTCGGAAACGCTTTCTGCAGAAATTTCCGAGTCAACATTTATGTCAACCTCACTGCTGCTCTCATTCCCTTGCTGTTCTCCTGATACTTCTATATCGGTTATATCCTCAGATTCTTCTTCGTTTCCTTCAATATACGAACCTTCTTCAACAGTAACATCAAGTCCGGTAGTATCCCATGGATTATTTAAATCATATACAGGATAGCTTGCCATAGCAAGAATTTCTCCGGTATTGGGATTCATTATTACTACGCCTGTGTTTCTCGAACCATTACCTTCCCTGTATTCATTTTCGTGTTCCTTATTAAATGCAAGTATATGTTTTTCAACTATACTTTGAATATTTACATCAATGCTCGTCACAAGAGTTCGACCATTTTCAGCAGATTTTATGGTTCTTTCAAGATTCTCATCATCATTAAGATAACCATATTCTCTTCCGTCAACTCCGTTAAGAATGCCATCATAATACTCCTCAAGACCATAAGCACCCTTATTATCACCTTGAACAAAGCCTATAAGATCGCATGCCAACGACCCATAGGGGTATGTTCTCTGATATGTATCCTCTAGCCAAACACCCTTAATATTAGGATTTTCCTTCGTATTATTAAGAGCCTCCATAATAGGATTAACAGCATCATACACCTGCTTTTTAGCAATAACCCTGTACTGCGAAGTAGGATTAGCCGCAATATACTCCCTAAGCTCTTCCTTAGTATATGTAAATTCTGCATCTGTAGAATAGAGTAAAGTCAATGTAGGTTCTAAGAACTGTCCCTCCTTTGAATTAAGAGTCTTAGAATCAATTACAATATTGTAAACTTTCTGACTTACTGCTATTTTTGTTCCGTTGCAGTCAACAATTTCCCCTCGTTTAGCAGGCAACACAACGCTGTCATACTCCTGCTGTGACAAAACCTGTTTTTTATACTCCTCACTGTTGTCCCTGTTTATGATAATCAGTCTTGCAAGCAAAATCACAAAACATACCATATATATCCCTAATATAAGGGCCAACTTTTTTCTCATCTTCGAAGTAAATCTTTCGTTCCTACTTTTCTTAACCATTATATCCTCTGCATTCGTAAATTATTAAATGATATATATGTCAAAAAACAACACAGCTCCACACCATTACATACTAAAACGTTACTGTTCATATAACGAACAGTAACGTTTAAACACTTGCAGTATTATAGCACACTTTATTAATATAGGCTAATGTTTTATTGAACATCAATAAATTGAGTTACATAATCCGTATCTTCACAGTCGTAGGTAACTATCTGATCCTCGTTTGCGTACTGCATTCCAAGTTCATACATAGCTCTGTACTTAATTTCTTCAAGATCAACAGAACCTTTAATTCTGCTTTCTGTGTCATCATTTTCTGCTCTCAAATCATTAAGCTGTGTCTCAAGAACCGTTAACTCTTTTACCTTGCTTGTGACCTCTGATTGCAATCTCAAATACTGTATACATACGCACACAGTAACCACCATTGCAATTGTAAGGCCAATCATATATGCCGGATTCATATGCTGAGCCTTTGACTTATTTCTCCCGTTACGAACAGTATACCTTGTCTGAGTATTCTGGTTCTGTCTTACCGGTTTTAAAGCTCTAGCTGTGTTTCCGTATACATACTCCTCTCTCCCCCTGTAGTTTCTGTTTGCATTAACATCAGCCCTCATATTGTTCATCTATCTCGTCCCTCATTTTTTCAAAAACTCTAAGCTTCGCACTTTTAGAGCGCGAATTTTCTTCCATTTCTTCCGCACCCGGAAGAATGGGCTTTCTGGTAATAACTCTACCTTTAGACTTATTACCACATACACATACCGGAAATTCATTGGGGCAAGTGCATGGATTTTCATTTCTTCGGAAATTATTCTTTACAATTCTATCCTCCAAAGAATGAAAAGTAATAATACATATCCTGCCTCCCGGATTCAACAAATCAATCATTTCATCAAGTGTATTCTCAAGAACATCCAACTCATGATTAAGTTCTATTCGAATAGCCTGAAACGTCTGTTTAGCAGGATGTCCCATGGTTTTTTGAATTTTCATGGGAATTGCCGATCTGATAACATCAACCAGCTCATAGGTAGTACTAATTTTTCTCGTTTCCCTTGCAGCAACAATATGCTTGGCAATATTCTTTGCAAATCTATCCTCGCCGTAATCTCTAATTACCCGGTATAGTTCGCTTTCAGAATATCCATTTACTATATCTGCTGCAGTAAGATTATTTCGTTGATCCATCCGCATATCAAGCGGCGCATCCTCTCTATACGAGAAACCCCTCATAGGCGTGTCCAATTGGTAAGATGACACTCCCAAATCAAGAACTATCCCATCCACTTTTTCAATGTGGTTCACGTTGAGTTCGTTCTTGATATTGCAATAATTACTTCTTATCAAAGTAACATTGTCAAAATCATGTAACTTCTTCCCCGCTGCCATGATTGCATCGGCATCTTGATCTATGCCTATAAATCTCCCCTGTGGTGAAAGTTTTTCGCAAACTGCATAAGCATGTCCACCGCCTCCTACTGTTCCATCAACATAGGTCCCTTCAGGCTTTACATTAAGACATTCTACAGTTTCCTCGAGTAAAACGGACTTATGAACAAATTCCAAGGCCTTATCCTCCTTAAATGCTCAAACCTAGTTCTGCCATTTTTTCAGCAATATCATCAATATCATCCCCACCTGTTGCTTCTTCCCAACGAAGCTTATCCCAGATTTCAATTTTATCAATGACTCCGGCAAGAACCACATCCTTATTAATACCTGCATGCTCCCTCAAACATGTAGGTATAAGGATTCTCCCCTGCTTGTCCGTTTCCACCTCGGCCGCGCTTGATACAACTTCACGAACGTAACGTCTTGTGTCTTTGTTGGCAGGAAGCGTCTTTAATTTATCCAATGAAGTTTCCCAGGCTTCATTAGTAAAGACATTGAGGCAGCCATCTGCCGCTTTGGTAATCACGAAAGTTTCCCCTAACTGTTCGCGAAATTTTGCGGGAACAATCAAACGACCCTTAGCATCAATTGTATGGTTGTACTCGCCCATGAACATAATCTACTGCACTCTACTTTCTACCACCTTGTACCACTTCGCACCACTTATGATGTAATAATACCCCCCTTTTATATAAAAATCAACCCTTTTTCGTCAAATAGAATGCCTAAAAATGCCGTAAAATCAAGGGTTTATAATAGGTGGTGGCAAATCCCATACAATATATTGTGTCGTCGTAAAAAAAAGAATCGATATTCTACAAAATGTTGAATATCGATTCAAATGTGATATTAATATATATTTTATATTTTTTTATTTACTTATTATAATCTTTTTTACACTCAAAATGCTTCATACTATACATTGAAAAGAAACTCAATTATATCTCCATCCTCAACAACATATTCCTTTCCTTCCGAACGGTACTGACCCTTTGCTTTAACCTCTGCCATACTGCCACCACACTCAATAAATGTATCAAAGGAGCATACCTGAGCTCGGATGAATCCCTTTTCAAAATCAGAATGAATTTTACCTGCTGCCTGTGGAGCTTTTGTTCCTCGCTTAATTGTCCAGGCTCTACATTCCTTTTTACCATCAGTAAGGAAAGAAATAAGACCCAAAAGACTGTAGCTTGCCTTGATAAGTCGATTAAGCCCTGATTCACTAATTCCTAAATCCTCCATAAACATTGACTTTTCTTCATCATCAAGCTCCGAAAGTTCTTCCTCAGTCTTAGCACATATTGCTATCACCTCAGCACCTTCAACATCAGCACGCTTCTTTACTATCTGATAGTATTTATTGTTTGCCGGATCTGCCACACCATCATCATCCATATTGCAGGCATAAATAATAGGTTTGAGCGATAAAAGACCCATTTCCTTAAGTGCAATCTGCTGTCCTTCATCCTCTTCATCAAATTCAAAGGTTCGCGCGCTCTGACCTTTACCAAGATGTTCTACAAGTGGTGCAAGCCATTCCACCTCTGCCTTTGCCTCCTTATTACCGGTCTTTGCAGGCTTTTCCATCTTAGAGAACCTATTCTGTGCAACCTCCAAATCAGACATAATAAGTTCAAGATCAATACACTCAATATCACCATCAGGATCAACCGGAACAGGCTTTGTAGCATCCTCAACAACATGGGTAATATTATCATTATCAAAGCATCTTACAACATGAATTATCGCTTCACACTCTCGAATATGTCCAAGAAACTTATTTCCAAGACCGGCACCCTTTGAAGCCCCCTTCACAAGGCCAGCTATATCAACAAATTCTACAACAGCAGGTGTTTTCTTATCAGGCTCCCATATTTCGCACAGCTTATCAAGTCTGTCATCCGGAACAGCTACAATTCCGGTATTCGGTTCAATTGTACAAAAGGGATAATTTGCTGCCTGCGCATTTGCAGTTCCTGTTATGGCATTAAATAATGTAGATTTTCCAACATTGGGTAATCCTACAATTCCAAGTTTCATATTACCTCCTATGGGGACGTAGCATCTGCAACGCAACCTGTCCCTTCGTCATCCATATATTTTAAGTTTCCAACCTCTAGATGCTATCATAATTTTTCCAAAAACTCAATATTTAGCTATTTACTTTTAAGTAAAAATCCTTATAATTGTCTATAAATTCATTTATGAATTTTTCTTTTAATTCAAGGTTTTCTAAAACACAAATATATCGCATATTTTATATTTCACATTTTCCGAATTCCTACCATTCCCATATTCAAATTTCTACACAATAATAATATAATCAAGGAGGACAATCACATTGCCAAGAACCGCTCGTAAAATATCTTCTACCGGAATATACCACATCGTCATTCGTGGAGCCGACCGCCAGCTTATGTTTGAAGAACACGCCGATTATATAAAGTATCTAAATTATCTTGAATACTATAAAAACGAATGTGATTTTGACATTTACGCTTACTGTCTAATGTCTAATCATGTGCATATTCTGATGCGCATCAATTCAACTGCTCTATCCAAGATTTTCCAAAGAATCGGCACATCCTACGCCTCATGGTTCAATATGAAATATAATCGCACCGGCTATCTGCAGCAGGGACGTTATTACAGCGAACCTGTGGAAAGTCAAGAATATTTGCTCACCGTAGCACGTTACATTCATCAAAATCCATTCAATGCAGGTCTCGAAGCATTTCCTGGTGAATCTTATAATTGGAGCAGTTTATCTGCATACGCCGCCTCAAGCGACGAGTTCGTAAATGCATCATTTCTCCTCAACCTATATGGAGACTATAATGCTTTTATGAAGCATCAAACGAATGTCAATCACAACGATAAATGCCTTGATTTAAACGCAATACGTCGACGCATTCCCGATGATGTCGCAAAGAAAATCATTTACGAGGCTTGTATGTGTTCAAATAGCAAGGAATTTCAATCATTATCTGTACTTGATCGCAATAAGATGATAAGCACGCTACACAAAAAAGGAATATCAACAAGACAGTTAAACCGTCTCACCGGTATTCCTTTAGGCGTTATAAATAGAATTATAGCAAAAGACAAATCGTCTCAGTGAATCAAAGGGACAGGTTGCGTTGCAAATGCTACGTCCCCAAAGAAGGAGAAAAAATGAAACAATATAACATTACCGGGATGACATGTACAGCCTGCGTTGCAAAAGTTGAAAAAGCCGTTCGGAAGGTAGCCGGAGTAGATGCCTGCTATGTTAGTCTCCTCACTAACTCTATGGGTGTCGAAGGCTCTGCATCTTCTGATGCTGTTATAAAAGCGGTTGAAGACGCCGGATATATAGCCACCCCAAAGGAAAAAGCACAATCCAATACCACAAACGAACAAACTCCGATACCGGATTATGAAAATGAATTAAAGAATACCGAAACACCTAAATTGAAGAAACGTCTTGTTGCTTCTCTTATATTACTGTTCCCTCTAATTTATGTTTCCATGGGAGCCCGAATGTGGAACTGGCCTCTGCCCGAAAATTTTGCCAACAATTACATGGCTGTGGGAATTTATGAGCTTGTAATAACAGGTCTCATTATGGTAATTAATCAACGTTTTTTTATTAGCGGCTTTAAAAGTCTTCTAAATATGTCACCAAATATGGACACATTGGTTGCCCTTGGCTCCGGTGCTTCATTTTGTTATAGTATATATGCCTTATTTGCTATGAGTTATGCCTATGTGGATATGAATCTCGAATTAGCTGCCGATTATATGAACGAATTATACTTTGAATCTGCTGCTATGATTCTTACACTTATTACAGTAGGTAAAATGCTTGAATCCATATCTAAAGGCAAGACCACAGATGCACTTAAGGAATTAATGAAGTTAGCTCCTAAGACAGCCACTGTTTTGGAAAATGATTTTGAAAAGGAAGTTGCTATATCTAATATTAGAATCGGAGACCTTATTGTCGTTAAACCCGGTGAATCCATTCCCGTTGATGGAATAGTTTTTCGAGGTACCTCTGCAGTAGATGAATCGCCCCTTACCGGCGAATCCATTCCCGTCGATAAAGAGGTTGGTGATTCAGTATATGCTGCCACAATTAACCAATCCGGTTACATTATATGTCGAGCCACTTGCGTCGGACAAGACACTACCCTTTCACAGATTATTCAGATGGTTAGTGATGCCGCCGCCACCAAAGCGCCAATTGCCAAGGTTGCAGACAAAGTATCCGGTGTGTTTGTTCCTACAATCATAATAATTGCTTTAGTTACTTTCGTTGTATGGTTATTTGCAGGTCATCCATTTGGTTTTTCTTTGGCAAGAGCAATAAGTGTTCTTGTCATCAGTTGTCCTTGTGCTCTAGGTCTGGCCACCCCCGTTGCCATAATGGTAGGTAATGGAATCTCCGCCAAACACGGAATTTTGTTTAAAACAGCAGCAGCCCTTGAGGAAACTGCCAAGCTTCAGATCATTGCCTTGGACAAAACAGGAACTATTACCAAAGGACAGCCAAAGCTTACCGATCTTATTCCTGTTGACGGAACAAGCACAGATGATTTATTAAGAATAGCCTACGCCCTTGAATCCAAGAGCGAACATCCATTAGCCAACGCAATTGTAAAGAAGGCAGAAGCGGACAAAATAGAGCTTATAACAGTGGATTCATTTGAGATACAAGCCGGAAGGGGATTATCCGGTATTATTCAGGGTCATAAATACTATGCAGGTAATGTAAAATACATTAGCGCCCATATGAAGTTTCCTCAAGATATGCTTGATAAAGCAGACCTTCTTGCCAAAGTCGGTAAGACCCCCCTCTTCTTTGCAGATGATAACAAGCCACTCGGAATCATTGCTGTAGCTGATGTAATCAAGGAAGATTCCTCTCAGGCAATTAACGAATTAAAGGGTCTTGGACTTCATGTGGTAATGCTTACAGGAGATAATCATAAAACGGCTCAAGCCATTGGCGTCGAAGCAGGTGTTGACGAAATTGTTTCCGATTTGCTTCCCGACGGCAAGAAAAATATCATTTCCAAGCTAAAGAAATATGGCAAGGTTGCTATGGTTGGCGATGGTATAAATGATGCTCCCGCACTTACCTTGGCAGACATAGGAATCGCCATTGGCGCCGGAACAGATATAGCGATAGATGCGGCGAATCTGGTTCTTATGAAATCATCTCTTAAAGATGTTGCTGCTGCTATTCGTATCAGTCGTGCTACCCTTAGAAACATTCACCAGAATCTATTCTGGGCCTTCTTTTATAATGTAATCGGAATTCCACTGGCTGCAGGTATATGGATTCCAATCTTTGGGTGGACTCTCAATCCAATGTTTGGAGCTGCTGCAATGAGCTTATCAAGTTTTTGCGTAGTATCCAATGCATTAAGGCTCAATCTGATAAAACCCGGAAATATTTCCCATGATAAGCCTGCAAAGAATTCTATTGACAATAGATTATTAGTAACACAGCTAGCTAATGATGAATTCATTTCATCTGAAATAAATACAAATATTCAATCAGAGAAGGAGATAAAAAATATGCAAGTAAAAATCAACGGAATGATGTGTGTAAACTGTGAAAAGCACGTAAAGAAAGCTCTTGAAGCCCTCGATGGAGTGTCTGTTGCAACGGCCGATCACACAACAGCCTCAGTTACCATCGAGACCACTAAGGATATATCTGAGGATACCATTAAGGAAGCCATTACAGAGGCCGGCTACGACTATGTAGGAATGGAATAACCTTTCAACTGTAGGACCTTTATATTCGTAATAAATGCCCTTCCATAATAACTCTGTTTTTTAAGTGAATATAATGATATAATGTTAGGATATCTATATTATAAGGTTTGAAATATTCAGAAACGGAACAGTATATTATGACAGATAATTTAACATTTAAAACAGATACAGAGGGTCTAAAGAATGCTCTTTTATGGATTAACAGCAATATAGAAAAACTAAACCTTGATAGAAAAGAACAGATGCAAAGTGAGCTTATTGCAGAAGAAAGTCTGGTTGCCCTGGCGCGTCATGCAACCAATAATGATATTGTGGAGATAAGCTTGATTCAGCACCTAAAGTCAACATATCTGTATATCTCAGCCAAAGGAAGCGAACTCACAACCGGCGAAATCGCAACAGATACATCACTAAAGGATATTGCAGAACAGACAGATAATATACGAGCGCAGGCTTATATTCAGAAACTAATGGTCAAGGCATATGCCAATCAAGTTAATTACAGTAATAAAAACGGTGTTAATACTGTCAAAATTCAAATACACAAGAACAGAATAAGTTCAACTCAACTATCATTTTGTTCTATTGGTTTGGCAATAGTATTAGGATTAATACTTCGCAACTTTGGTAATGAAGGTATCACTAATGTATTGTGTGAATCAATATTTTCACCTATTCAGACAATACTAATGAATCTGTTATTCTGCGTAGTTGGACCGGTTGTATTCTTTTCCATAATTTCAGCTACGTCATCTTTTTCAGATATCACATCCTTAGGCAAGATAGGAATCAAGGTGTTTGCCACATATATAGCCACTTCTGTTTCAGCATTGCTAATAAGCGTTGGTTTGGTTCAGATTTTTAAGCCCGGTACGTTCGGTTCTGTTATAGTTGATAGTGTTATGACTAGTGACTCAGCTAGTATTACCTTTAAGAACGCATTACTTGGAATAGTACCTTCTAATTTATTAAAATCATTTCTTGACGATAATATGCTTCAGATTATCCTGATAGCAATTTTAATTGGAATATGTATTAATACTATGGGACAGTATTCTAAGATATTACATGAATTATTCGAAGCCTTTAATGCATTGTTTTTGCAGATGATGAAGCTTGTTTGCAAAACAATACCTTTATTACTTTTTGTTTCCATTTCAACACTCATGATTACTACCGATATAAGAATAATGAAGTCTTTGGGACAGATGATGTTGCTATTTATGCTGAGCACTGTCTGCGTATTGGTGCTATACTGCCTAATACTTTTGATTAACGGGATTAATCCGCTGATTTTTTTAAAAAAATA
This sequence comes from Lachnospiraceae bacterium, assembly GCA_045627745.1. Classification (GTDB taxonomy): domain Bacteria; phylum Bacillota; class Clostridia; order Lachnospirales; family Lachnospiraceae; genus UBA2868. The sequence continues at coordinate 41,412 of JAZQOI010000048.1, forward strand.
TATGCCAACAGGAATTTCCATTGGCTTTATTCAGTCATCCAATGCCGGTATCCCTATCAATATGGAAGCCTGTGAACAATTAGGTATTTCAAAAAAAATATATGCTTTTTCAATCCCCCTTGGTGCCACGATTAATATGGATGGCAACGTAATTGCGTCAACGATTGTTATGCTTACATTTGCACGTATGTGTGGAATTAACATGCCCCCGGCCGCTATGATTACCTTTTGTTTAACAATTATACTTATGTCAGTTGTGACCCCAGGTGTCCCCGGTGCAGCCTTAAGCATGTGGGCTATTCTGTTTACAACGATAGGCCTGCCGGCCAGTATATTCCCTTTGGCGATAACAATGCACACATTAATAGATACCCCCGGTACTTTTTCTAATGTAACTGGTGATGTGGTTGCTTCACTGGTAGTTGCCAAGAGCGAGCATCAATTGGATATGGAAATATTCAAAAAGAAATAATTACCAAAGGAATCAACCAAACTAACAATTTCTCCACCACTCATGATTCCGGCAAGGGCTTCTGCCAATTCTTTGGGATTGTCATTTATCCCATGATTTTCTAATATCTCATCCTTATAGCCGGTTAATAGAAAATGCCATCGTAAAGCGATTATAAATGCATTTAGCTCTATTACCGTTCAGGGACTTTACAGTAAACAAATAAATCCCACAAGGCGTTTCCACCCCATGGGATCTATTTGACTTTTGTTAATATTATTATAGATGATTCGCCCCCAATTTACGAAACAGTTTACTTAAGGGATAAATCATTGTTGCAAAAAATACATTACCAATACCATGTATAATATCCCACGGCAATCCGGTAGCTATCCAGGCAATAGTAGCTTTGAAATCCAACCCCATACATATAGCCTGAAATGGTGCGTATAATGTTCCATAGCCTAATCCATGTAAACCGCATACAATCATATAAACCGGTGTAGCAAGCTTAACATTCATACTCTTAGGAAGAAGCATAGTTATTCCCCATAGTACTGTCCATATATATAAATATGGAATCCACCAGAGATTAAATCCGGCAATTACTCCTTCAAGAATAACAAATACATATATGGGAAACAACGCTTTTTTCCTAAACACAACAGTATATAACATTGTAAGCATTCCCACCATATGAATATTGGGCAGCAATTCCATTATCTGCTTGGAGGCGAACATAAATGCACCCAAAAATGCGAACAACACAATCTCTTTGGTTGATAGCCTGTTCAATTATTCACCCTCAACCTTAAACATGTATGTGGAACCAGCTTCGATAGGGGTTTTATCGACGCCTGTAGCGGCATATTCGCCATTAATATAAAAGGACCAATAGGTCTTATCCTTCTCATATATAGCTTCCATTCCGTTAACCTTCGTAACAAAAAAGCCATACTGATCATTGGAACCTTCAATAAGCCCCTCGTCCTGCAATGCATCCCCTACGATGCCCCTTTTTGTAGTGATATCAAAGGTAGTTTCATTCCCACCTTTATCAACTACCACTAAGGAAAAATTCTTTTCCTCACCGTCTTCGGCGCCCTGTGTTTTTGCACAGCCACTAACAATACTCACGATTAAGGCCGCAATCAAAATCAATGAGAAAAAATGCTTTGGATTGGATTTTTTCATCACTTAACCTCCTTATTAATGAACGTAATCTTTATATGAGATTACATTCAATATATCTTTTCTTATTCCATCTTGCTGTTTTATAATTCTTGTGGCACTCGCACAATTCGATTCTTATAATTCCAGCAAAAAGTCAAGTTTTCCGGCTTTAATGTATATGTACCAACGGATTCCTTATTCTTATAATGGAAAAAGTATTATATTATAGTATTAAAGTCACTGTCAAGTAACATTCTTTCTTGCAATAACGATACTCTGTATAATAAGAAACAGACATAGCATGGCAGCAATTGTAATACCTGTCCACCATGCCTGTTCTAGTCCTGCCGAAGATACAATATTCTGAATTGTACTAAGGGAAAGTACACCAAATAAAGTTCCAATAATATTACCCACTCCACCGGAAAGCATTGTTCCACCTATAATCGAAGAGGCAATTGCATTCATTTCTGCTCCCTGTGCATGAGATGGTGATCCGCTTCCCACGTGCAGAAAATATATGTACCCTCCTATTCCGGTAAGAATACCACATATAACATATGATAGAAATTTAGTTCTCTTAACATTAATTCCCAGCATCAATGAACTTTGTTTATTACCACCAACAGCATAAAAGCTACGACCTAATTTGGTCCATCTAAGTACGCAGAAGCCAATAATAACCAAAACCAGTGCAACAATCACACCAATTTCCACGTATGCGTCCACATAAACCCCACGCTTATTAATAGAGCCCATTTTAGGAACAACAATTCTGGTTTCCTTAAGCTCTAAGAATTTCTCATTAGTCACATTAAATGGATTAGAATTAACAATAGTAGTCATGCCACGCGCAAAAAACATACCTGCCAGCGTTACAATAAATGGCTGAATATCCAGATATGCCACAAGAAATCCCTGAACAATCCCAAAAGCAAGACCTATTCCAAGTGCTATAATCATAGAGCCCCAAATACTACCACCTTTGTAATCAAGATACACGGCGCAACACATACTTACCAAAGCAGTAACTCCACCAACAGATATATCGATTCCACCGGTAATCATAACAATGCTAACACCTACCGACAGAATAATTAAAGCAGCATTTGCGTTTAATATGTTAAAAAATGTCTGAGGCTTTAAAAAGCCCTTGCCCTGAAAAATAATTGCACCTGCATACATCAAAAGAAATACAATAATGGTTATAGCCAGTAGCAAGTTTGAATCGCTAATATTTTTAATCTTGTTTCGCATCAAACTACCTCCATTGCTTTCTTCTTTTTAATTCTATTACCAAGAATGCTTATCTTTTCACGAACTATAGGTGAAGAAAGAATCACAAGCAAAATAACAACAATTGCCTTATATGCAGGCAATGCAGTTGGCTGAACATCGAATTTATATAATGTAGTTGTTAATAGTTGAATTACATACGCACCTAAAACCGAAGCCCACATATTAAATTTCCCACCATTTAAGGAATTACCACCCAGGGCAACTGCAAGAATAGCATCCATCTCTATATCTTTTGCAATAACCGAATAGTTTATTGTGGACAATCTACTGACTTTAATAAGAGCCGTAACAGCTACACACAACCCTAGAATTACAAAGGAAAGCCATTTAATAAGGGCTGGATTCAAACCATTTAGTCTTGATGAGTTCTCATTAATACCAACCGCTTGAGTATACAAACCCAAATTGGTGAATTTTAAAACAAGAGAAATTACAATAACACAGGCCATCGCAATAAAAAACGGAGTAGGCACAGCAATTCCCGGAATAAACCCGCCAAATATTAAGAAGGACTTATCATCCACTATAGGTAACTCATTATTATTTATCCAGGCAGCAATTGAACGACCTGCAGTATATAAAATCAATGTAGCAATCATAGGCTGAATTTTTAAAGCGGCAACAAGCAAACCATTAAATGCTCCGAACAACATTGCTACAACACATGCAACAACAAACGCAACTATTATAGGTGCCTGAAGCTCTCCAGGTCTTGAATTATTTCCACACAAAACCTTAAGAATAACAGAGCCTGCAATTGCAATAGTCGCTCCTACACTTATATCCTGTCCCCCGGTTGCCGCACTAACAAGAGTCATTCCAATTGCAAGAATCGCAAGCTCCGAGCCACAATTGAGAACCGTCATAAGGTACCCGGACAGAATAGGGTAACCCTCACTATTAAGTCCAAGAGTAATCTTAAAAAATGTTGGATCTGAAACAAGATTAAATAAAAGCAGGATAAGTATAGCCGTTACAGGCATAAATAGCTGATTTTTATAAAATCTTGATATTATACCGGATATACTTAAATCTTTGTTTGTACCCACTATGACTCACCTCCGGCAATAGTATTCATAATTGTTGTCTGGTTAAGCTCATCTCCTGTAAGCTCACCTACAATTTTTCTGTCCCTGACCACAAGAAGTCGAGAGCATATTTTTAGCATTTCATCGGTTTCAGAGGAAATAAAGGTTATGCTCATTCCCTCCTTTGACAGCTTATGCACTAATTTCTGTATATCTATTTTGGTTCCAAAATCAATGCCTCTTGTTGGTTCATCTAAAATCAAGTATTCCGGATGTGTAAGCAGCCATCTTGCCAAAATACATTTCTGTTGGTTTCCACCTGAAAGCAATTTAATAGGTGTATCAGCGCTGGCAGTTTTAATCCCCAATAATTTAATATATTCTTCTGCCATCTCATTAGCCTCAGCCTTTGAGAATGGCTTAAAAAATCCTTTTAAAACCTGTAAAGCAAGAATAATATTATCTCTTACCGACAAATCTCCAATAATGCCATCAGCCCTTCTGTTCTCCGGAAGATATCCGATTCTATTCCTCATTGCATCAAGCGGCTTATTAATTTTTATTTCTTTACCATTTCTAAAAACAGAGCCTGTCACTCTCTTATCAGCCCCGAATATTGCTCTTACACAATCGCTTCGACCTGACCCAAGCAATCCTGCGAAACCATTAACCTCACCCTTTTTGATATTAAAGTCAAAGGGGATACTGCTTTCTACACTAGACAGTCCTTTTGCCTCAAAAACAATCTCTTCATTTGAATAATCGTAATCCCGACTCTCATTGCTTTTAACAGCCTCATCCTCATCAAGTTCCTTGCCTAGCATTTTTGATACCAGCAAAACCTTAGGCATATCTTTTACATGCGCTTCACTAACTACTCTTCCCTCACGAAGAACCGTAATTCTATCACATACCTCGTATACCTGATCTATGAAATGAGTAACAAAGATTATTCCTACACCTCTGCTCTTTAGCTCTTTCATCAATGAATATAACTTTTTGGCTTCAAAATCATTCAAGGATGACGTGGGTTCGTCCAAAATAAGCACTTTACACTCCGTATCAACAGCTCTTGCTATAGCAATCATCTGTTGAACAGCAATAGAACAGCTTCCTAACTGTTTAGATGGCTCTACAGGAATATCAAGAGATTTAAGTAATCTGCGAGCTCCCTCATTAATCTTTTTCCAGTTAATCAGTGCCCCCTCCGTTCTGCCTATATACAGATTTTCAGCAACGGACATATTCGGACATAGCGTTACCTCCTGATACACAGTACTTATACCATAATGCTGTGCCTCCTGAGGTGAATGAATATTAACAGCATCTTCGTGACCTTCAATATATATTTTTCCGTCATCTTTTGGAAAAACACCTGTCAGAACCTTAATAAGTGTTGATTTTCCTGCACCATTCTCTCCCATAAGCGCATGAATTTCACCCCTAAACAGCTTAAAATCAACACCGCGCAAAGCTCTTACCCCGGGGAATACTTTATGAATATTCTTTACTTCCAATACAACTTTATCTTCCATAAGCATGCCTTCTCCATTTATAAACAAAGCCATATAAATTCAGAAAATTTGCGGTTTAAGCCACAAGCCCAAACCGCATAAAAACCGCCCCAAAAAAACATCTAAATCAAAGTTTCTTAGATTCCGTACTTTTCCACATCCTCCTGAGTAATTGTAAGCGCATCAAAGCCCTTTTCATCTATAATTATCGTCTTTTCTGTAATTGCTTCCCCTGACTCAATTCTTTTTATAACCCCATCTATGTATTCAGCCTGAAAGGGATTACATTGTCCGTCATAATTCCATCTTTTAGCCAACAATTCTTCAAGAACCCATTTATTACAGTCAAATCCGATAACAATAACATCCTTTGAAACACCGTGTGATATATTAGCCTTATCAAGAGCTGCCACAGCTCCCTTTGCCATATCATCATTCTCAGCATAGATTACATTAAATCGTACACCCTTATCAATGGCTGATTGAACTATTTCCTGTGCCTTCTCGGCATTCCATTCAGCAGTCTGTTGTACAACAATATTCCAGCTATCATCTGCCTCCACCTGCATATTAAGTGCATTGGAACGTCCCTGCTGAGGTGCAGAGCCCATAACCCCTTGTATATGAATCACATTTATCTCATCCAGGTTCTGTGACTTTAGCCATTCAACAGCCCTTTTCCCTTCGCCGTCCATATCTGATACAATAGATGCTTCATACAGACTGGGGTCAGCATCATTTGTAGTACGATATCCGGATTCATTAGGATCATTATTTATAATGCCAACCTTAATTAATTCTTCAATACTCATATCTATAGCTATACTTCTAAAAAACCCTATCGTTCAAATGAGAACAATAGGGTATAATTCAACTAATAAATAATAACATCTCTGCCATTCTGTTTTCCCATATACAATTTATTATCGGCATCCTTGATATTCTCATCAATAGACTGATTTCTGTTAAATTCAGTAAGTCCAAAGGTCATAGTAACCTTGACCTCTTTATCACCTGCATTTACAGAGGATTCCTTAATAGCCTCTCTAATTGCAAATAATTCATCATTAGCTGTATCGCCATTGGTATCGGGAAACATTAAAAGAAATTCTTCACCACCCCATCTTGCACAATAGCCTTTGTTTTCAAGTTTCTCAACAAAAATAGAAGCAATGTTTTTAAGTACTAAATCACCCACATCATGACCATAGGTATCATTTACACGTTTAAAAAAGTCAATATCACAAATACATATACTAAATATTTCTGATGAACTTCTAGCTACAAGCCTGTTAAGAATATCAACTGCCTTGGCTCTATTATACAGAGAAGTAAGTGGATCAGTATTAGCCTTTTCTTCAAGCTTTCTATTATACTCTATCAATTTATTCTCAAGCTTTTGCGACTGCTTGCTGAAAATATAAGATATCAAGCTGACAGCAAACACTATCGAAAACATTATTACAAAACAGGATAAATCATGAAATACAGTGTAATACTGAATCATGGGTGTTTTTTTACTAAAGCACAAAAAACAAATAATATATCCTGCAAAAGTACATAACGAAAAAATCACCTTATATAAGAAATCACCATAATTAGCAAAATAATATAAAACAATGGGAATAACAAAAAAAGCTTGAATACCATTACCCCATCCAAACATCCTCATGGTCAAAATTCCCCACAAGAAAATAAAAACAATAAACCACCACAGTGTTGTTGCCCTTGAAGAATTATATGATACCTTGAATACAAAAAAAGCTGCAATTACCAACAATATTTGTATCAAAGTAACCTTATTCTCACCACAAATAAAAGAAACCACAGTTGCAATAATAAGGATAATCATATAATAAAGAGAAAGCAACCTGATAACCAATGTTAGCTTATTGGATTCATTACTTGCCGTCGTATCTTCAGTTATATATTTAATCAGCTTATTCATAATCAAATTATATCATATCTAAATATCATGTAAACCCATAAATGTGACTTTACAGTTACTATTCAGTGAATGACCGATAATGGTTCAAAAATGCACTTGTAATTTCTTTTATTTTTTGACTTAGGTAAAATAACATATTCACAGGCTGCGTGAATTGCTGCCATTCCATCCTTGGAATAACGGTCTCCTACCATTAAAATATCAGATTCACTTACGCCAAAATCCTTCATAATAACCTGTAATCCCATAGGACTGGGCTTTAATTCGTTTATGGAAGAATCAAGAGCAGAATACTCTCCGTCAACCTTAAGCTTCAAAGCATTCAATTTATCTTTTGTAGGATAATCAGATAAAATAACTACTTTTATGCCACTTTTTCTTAAATACTCTATATATTCCAATAGCTGTGTATCTCTTGTTTCATAGACAACATCTAAGGGATTCTCATAAATCCACTTATTAATGGCGAACTCGACCTTTTTATAATCCACCTTCATTTTTTTTGCAACATAAGAATACTGCATTTTATTCAAATCACCGGAGGCCTTTTCATTAAGCATTGATTCATACAGTCTATCCCAATCTTTATCTCCCGACAAGCTGTGATATATATCATCCCAGGCTTCTCTTACCTCGCGAAACTTTTTTACAATAAAAAATTCTCTGATTCTGAAGGGATGGCAAAGATAATACTTAGCCATTCGAACCGCCATTTTAACACGAAGGCTGTTCTGAAAATACAAAGTACCATCCAAATCAAAAACAACTACCTTATAATCCAAAATATTCTTACTTTGGGTTGACCTTATACTATTCACATTCTCCCCCACTACTAACTAATAAAACATTACTTCTCAGTCCCTGACCGTAAACAAAGTCACTACTGCATAGCTGTTGGCAACAAGAACGGACTCATCCACAAATCAAGAAAATCCAAATCAATAAAGGATAAAACCAAAATCCATGCACACATTACCACAATATAAATGAGCAGCTTCTTTTCGCGATAAAGCTTTTCCGGTTTCTGAACTGCTGAATCCGGCTTAAAGCTAATCCACAAATAAACACAGAAAAGTCCAAAGAGAAACGGCATTGCACATAAATACTCAATACGGTATTTAATCATAAATACACCGATAAAAAATGTAGCCATCATTGCATAAAAAAATGTTGATACCAATAATGACTTCTCTGAGTAATGTTGAAATGACTTTCTATACAGTCCAGCTCTCTCAGGGTCATTAATCATTCTGTATTCAGCAAATCTCTTGGTAGCCATTAAAAAAGCCCCGGCAAACCAGTACCCAATAAGAATAGAACTTGGTGGCTGATATGCGTCATTAATAATAAACCATCCAAGAAGCAGACGAATCATGTTATTAATAGATTCAGACAATACATCAAGATACGGAATATCCTTGGTACGAATAGGCTTAACATTATACAAAATTCCCATAACAAGGAGCCATACCTCTGTTATTAAAAATGGCACATTAATAGGCACTGCCAACAATAGTCCTATTATAATACAAACCACATACTCTACCATCACAAGAGAAAATTTCATATTCTCTGTAACGACGGGACGATTCTTTTTGGTAGGATGAAATTTATCAAATTCCGCATCCAGCCATTCATTAATAACATAATTGGCGGACGCAATAAAACATGTAGAAAAAAATCCCAAAATAAAATTCAATATATAAGTCTGACTAAATCCGGGATTAGTCAGAAGAATAGCAACGATAATTCCGGGAATAATAAAGGCATTTTTAACCCAATGATCCGGTCGAGCGATTTTTATATACTTCTTCATATTCATACTCCAGCATTGTTTTTATTCTTTTCATAGTTTTTAAAATGTTCCTTAAAGTAAGTAACATTTTCTCTAATATCATCCTTGAAAATAGCGGACCCCATAACAATAACATTTGCACCCGCATCAAGTACAACGTCTACATTATCACGGGTTATTCCACCATCAACCTCTATGTTAACATCATATCCGTTCTCATCAATCAGAGCACGAAGAGCACGAATTTTCTCAGTGCACTTATTCATATACTTCTGACCGCCAAACCCCGGCTCTACGGTCATTATAAGAAACATATCAACAACATCAAGATATGGAGTCAAAACAGATACATCTGTACCGGGCTTAATCGAAAGGCCTGCCTTGCAACCGCACTCATGAATAAGGGCAACAGCAGCATTTATGTCTTCGCAGGCTTCATAATGAATCGTTATTATATCCGCACCGGCTCTGGCAAATTCACGTATATAACGCTCCGGCTTTACTATCATAAGATGAACATCAAGCGTAGTATGTGTGATTTTACGAACCGATTCAAGAATTGGTATACCATATGAAATATTTGGAACAAACATTCCATCCATAACATCAACATGGAAATAATCTGTACCTGCGGAATCTGCCAATCTCATATAGCTTCCAAGTTCAGCAAAGTCAGCAGCCAGTATTGATGGCGATAATATAATCATATCAATATCTCCTATTATTCTTAAGCTCCTCATACAGAAGAACATAATTATCATATCTTTCCTTGGATATTATCCCTTTTTGAACTGCATCCTTTACATTGCATCCCGGCTCATGAGTATGAGAACAGGGAAGGAACCTGCAATCTAAATAATCATAAAACTCTTCATAGTAATCCTTTAGATTCTCATAATCCTTAATCAGTACATCAAATGAACTAAATCCGGGAGTATCAACAATAAAGGTATCCTTCTCAATGGGGATTATCTCCGAATGGCGGGTAGTATGTTTACCTCTTTCGGTTTTTTTACTGATGTTGCCTGTTTCAACAACAACATCATTCTGTAAACAATTAACCAGTGATGATTTTCCTACACCGGAGGGTCCTGCAACACAGGTTGTCCTACCTTGCAACAGCTCCTTAAGTTCACTGATACCTGCATTATGCTTCGCACAGGTAAAAATAATCCTGCATCCGCTGTTTTTATATATTTCACGAATCCTTTCCGTTTCATTCTCATCAACAAGATCCTCCTTGTTGAAGCATATAATAGTGGGAAGATTCTGTATTTTGAACTGTAGCATAAGCTTGTCAAGCAAACACAAATTAGGCTTGGGATGAACAAGTGCAAATACCATCAATGCCTGATCTACATTAGCAACAGCAGGACGAATAAGCTCGTTTTTTCTCTTAAAAATATCTGAAATATTACCAAGTCCCTCTGCTTCATTAACCACATCAATATTTACCCAATCTCCAACCATTGGTTTTAATCGGTCATGTCGAAAGGAGCCCTTGGCCTTGCATTCATAAATCCTTGAATCATCAGCATATATGTAATAAAAGCCGGCAATTCCCTTAATTATTCTTCCCTGCATGTATTATTCCTTTGAAAAATTAACTGCCGAAGGTGATGATGTCTGCCATTGACCATCATTTGACTGATAGGTTACAGTAATAAATCCGGAGCTTCCGGAAGTGATTCCGTTCTTAACCAGGGTATAAGGGAAAGCTGATGTAGAATATCTTTGAATTTCTGAACTGTTTGCATCAAGTAATACTATTATCGCCTCTGAACCCTGAAGATAATCTGCCGGAGCTTGAATAGTACAATTACATGTGTAGCCACTGGCACCCTTACTTATTTTAATATCAACATTGGACCCTTTTTCAACTGTTGTTCCCGGAGATGTGGTCTGAGATATTACCTTACCCTTATCAACAGTATCACTATTTTCTTCAGTAACATTCTTACAGGTAAGTCCGGCATCACTTAACAGGCTTTTGGCTGTTGCCTCATCCTTACCAACTACATCCGGAACCTTAACCTCTTCTATATTTTTTCCAAGACTAATATAGACCTGAACAGAGCTTCCTAGCTGTGCCGTTGTTGCTCCTAATGGATTCTGAGAAATAACCTTACCTTTTTCCACAGTATCACTTGCCTGCTCTAACGGAGTAAAAGTAAATCCTTCATTTTCTATGGCAACTCTTGCCTCTGCCTCACTTTTACCAACTACATCAGGAACAGGTGCTCCACCTACCGCTTCCGTTTTTTCTTCAGAAGCAATCTCAGTAGGAGTTACTGCTGCATCGGAACCACCTACGAGCCCGCTACTAACAACAAGTGTAAGTGTCGTACCCTCTGAAACCTCTGTATTGGGCGCAATATCCTGAGAAGATATAACATCCTTCTCAAATTGTGTTGATTCTGCATATGATGCAGTCGCCTTTAGTCCTGCTTCCTTAAGTGCATTTGAAGCATCTGTAAGTGATAGACCAACAACATTAGGTACATATGTCACGCCTTCTTCGACTTTTTTATCGTCAGATGAAGAACCGATAACATCCATTTTCTTGCCGATAAAATACAAAACAACAAATGCAAGAATAATTGCAAGAGCAATCATGCATATTGTCATGATTTTAGCCATCTTAGGATCGATTTCATCATCTTCCTCGTAAGGCTGCTGTGCCTTAACAGGCTTGGTGGGTCTTACGTTGGTATTTTTATTATTGTTCTTAACGTACTGTGAATTCTTAGGCTGAGGGCGATTCTTTTGACTCTTCGGTTTATTATCTTCTCTCTCATTTCCCTGAGGATTCTTTTTCTCACCGTTCTTTCTTTTTTTGGCATTTCTGGGATCCATTACATTATATGGATCTTCAAATTCTTCATTACCATTACCATTGTCATAACCACCATTATACGGATTATTATATTGGTTATTGTACTGATTATTGTACTGATTGTTATACTGGTTATTCTGATCATAATTAGGATAATAACCATTTTCAGGATATTCATTACCATACATCTGATTATTATTGTATTGGCCATTCATGTAATTATTCTGATACATGTCATTACCATACTGCTGATTAGGATACCTCTGATCCGGTTGATTATATCCGTAATTCTGCTGTTCATTATAGGAATTGGCAGCATACTGTACCTGCTCATATCCACCGGTTGCATAAAGGTTAGTAGAGGTCTGCTGACGTATTTCTCTCCTATCCTCATCACTGATTGTCTTAGTGCCTTCAGAGCTGGCAGCATCCTGAATAACAACAAAATCCTCATTAGGCGCTATCAAAGAATGCTTCAAATCCTGCATAAGTTCTGAAACATTTGAATACCTTCTGTCCGGATTCTTCTGGGTACATTTAAATATAATCTGCTCAACACTAATAGGTATTTCAGGAACGTATACCCTTGGTGATGGCATTTCTTCCTGAATATGCTTAATTGCAATGGCAACCGTTGTTTCCCCATCAAAAGGCACACGACCGGTAAGCATTTCAAAAAGAGTAATACCAATAGAGTAAATATCACTCTTGGCATCTGAATATCCTCCTCTTGCCTGTTCGGGAGAAGTATAATGTACCGAACCCATAGCATGAGAGGTCTGAGTATCTGAGCTTGCTGCTCTTGCTATACCAAAATCAGCAACTTTGACCTTACCTTCTTTGGAAATAATAATATTCTGAGGCTTAATATCCCTGTGAATAATACTATTGTTATGTGCCGATTCAATACCCATAGATACCTGCAAAGCAATGCTGACAGCTTCCTTTACAGAAAGACGTATCTTTTTTTCAATATATTTTTTAAGGGTAATACCCTCAACAAGCTCCATAACAAAATAATACATCCCATTTTCTTCACCAACGTCATAAACATTGACGATATTAGGGTGCATCAAGCCTGCTGCCGCCTGTGCTTCTGCACGGAATTTGGATACAAAGCTCTTATTTGTAGCAAATTCAGTCTTTAATACTTTGATAGCAACATATCTATTAAGTTTGTGACATTTAGCCTTATATACATCAGCCATACCGCCGGTGCCAATCTTATCAAGAATTTCATAACGATCGCCCAGCAAAGTTCCAGGATTTAACATTATCTCACCTCATCTGCAAACGGTTCCACAATCACAACAGCAATATTATCTTTTCCACCATTATGATTAGCAACTCTTATTAACTCTTCAACAATCTGAACCACATCTCTTCCGGCTTTAACAATCATACAGATATCGTCATCCTCAACCATATTTGTAAGACCATCTGAGCACATAAGAATATGATCACCTTTCTTCAGATCAACCTCAAAGAAATCTGCTTCAACGCTTGGCGAAACACCAATGGCTCTCGTAATAATATTCTTATCCGGATGACTTCTTGCAGCTTCCCTGTCTATTTCACCCATTCTAATCATTTCCTCAACCAGGGAATGATCCTTTGTAATCTGCCTTATATCGTCATTTACAACATATAACCTGCTGTCACCTACGTTGGCCACATACATTATATCATCGATTATCGTGGCAACCACCACCGTAGTACCCATTCCCTGATAATCCTTCTCAGCCTCAGCCTTCCTATATATATCATCATTTGCGCAGGCAATTGCATCCTTAATTATTTTAATAGGTTCCATGGAATCATTAATCATGACTTCACGCTCAATTGCTTTAACAGTATATGCCGACGCATAGTCCCCTGCATTATGTCCACCCATTCCGTCTGCAACCACAAACAGGTTGGGAAGATTTCCAAGGGGAACCTCACATGAAAAAATACAATCCTGATTAATTTTTCTCTTGCGGCCAATATCGGTCTTAGAGAATGTTTTAAGCATCTTTAATATTTCCTTTCGCAAAATTTGGGCTTACCTATCAACAGAATCCATGTAGCTTCGTCTTAACTGACCACACGCTCCGTCAATATCTCTGCCCATTTCCCTTCTAATAGTAACATTTATATGATTTTTTTCAAGAATGTTTTTAAACGACGTGACTACTTCCATTGTTGATTGGACAAAATCACGCTCCTTAATAGGATTAACCGGAATAAGATTAACATGGCAATTCAATCCCTTTATAAGATTAATAAGCTCATAAACCTCTTCCTTACTATCATTAACACCGCCGACAAGACTATATTCAAAAGTCAGTCTGCGTCCGGTTTTTTCAAAATAATAGGAGCATGCCCCAATTACATCCTTTAGTTCATATTTATTTGCTATCGGCATAAGTTCACGTCTTCTTAAGTCATTCGGAGCATGTAACGATAACGCAAGTGTAATCTGAAGCTCTTCATCAGCCAGCGCTATGATTTTTTCAACAATACCACAGGTTGAAAGTGTTATATTCCTCTGACTTATATTTAATCCCTGCTCGTGATTAAGCATTTTAATAAACTTTAAAACATTATCATAATTATCCAGAGGTTCTCCCGAACCCATAATCACAACATTGGATATTTTTTCATTAACATCCTTTGTAATCGAATAAATCTGTCCAAGTATTTCCCCCGGTAATAGATTTCTTACAAGACCATCTATGGTAGAAGCACAAAATCTACAGCCCATTCTACAGCCTACCTGTGAAGATACGCATACCGAATTGCCATGCTCATACCTCATAAAAACACTCTCTATAAGATTGCCATCCTTAAGCCTGAATAAATACTTTCGTGTTCCGTCTATTTTAGATTCCTGCATATCCACCTTCGTAACAGAAGCGATGACATAGTCTTTTGCAAGCTTTTCACGCAAAGACTTAGGGATATTACTCATCTCATCATAGGATACCGCAAGCTTCTTATGCAACCATTCATAAATCTGTTTTCCACGAAACGTCTTCTCACCTATGTTTTCCATAAGTTCAAGCATTTCCTTATATTCAATTGATCTTAAATCATTATATTCCATCTGTTTTCTTTCTGAATTTAGAAATGAAAAAGCCATCAGTTCCATCGAGTCCCTGAACCAACTGTAGATAACCGCATTTAGCTTCATTCTTTCTAAGCTGTTCAGGCAGGTAATCGAAAAAATCAACATAATCAAAAGGGAGATTTTCAAGAATCCATCTATAATTATCAACATTCTCCCCGGGATTAATCGTACATGTTGAAAAAATCATAATTCCACCGGGCTTTACATACCTTGACACATTCGTAAGCATCTGTCGCTGTAATTGAGCTAATTCCTTAAGACCGTCAATTGTAACATTATACTTAATATCATTCTTGCGTCTCAACACGCCAAGACCGGAGCAAGGCAAATCAGCAATCAGTACATCAGCCTTTTCAAAATATTCAGGGTATTCACAAAGTGCATCCCGTTCTTCTATGATTACATTCTTAAAACCGCATCTGTTAACATTCTCTCTTATCAGCTCTGTCTTATTCTCAGAAACATCAAACGAAAAAACCTCTCCTGTTCCTTGCAAAATATCAAGAGCATGAACTGTTTTTCCTCCCGGTGCTGCACATACATCAAAAACCACAGCATTTTTTTCAATTCCTGCGATTTTGCCCACAAGAGCCGAGCTAATATCCTGAATCTGAAATAATCCTCTGTTAAAGCTTTTTAAGCTTTCTATAGAATCAACATTTTTAATAGAAAGCATATCCTCAATATTTAATACCGGCTCCACTAAAAGGCCCTCATGGGTAAGCATATCCTTCAGTTCCCTAACGGATATTTTGGAATTATTCACACGAATATGCAATGGACTCTGTTCCAGTGAATCAAGAAGAATTGTTTCTGTATTACCTTCACCATATTGATTAACGAGCCACTCACATAACCATTTCGGACAAGAACAGGTGACGGACAGCTTCGTAATTGTATCACCGGGATATTCAATGGCATTAAGATTTCTTGCAACATTTCTTAACACCCCATTAACATAGCCCTTCAAGTTACGAAATCCTTTCTTCTCAGCCAGCTTAACGGCCTCATTGCACACAGCCGATGCCGGCACTGAATCCATATACTTAAGCTGGTAAATTCCCATTCTAAGTATATTTCTGATTACAGGCTTAAGCTTATTGACTTTGACTTTGCTAAAGCTGTCAATAATATAATCAAGTTCAATACGCCTTTCAAGGGTACCCTCAAGTATACGCTTTATAAAGCGTCTGTCCTGTATATCCAAATAAGAATATTTATCAAGTACATTGGCAATGACATATTTTGCACCATCTTTTTCAATAAGTAACATTGCCTCCAGTATTATCAATCGGTCATCATTCATCCCAAATGATCCCCCACTTTGATTCTATAGCCTCTGACAAAATCAGAAACCATCATTCGCTTCTTGCCTTCAAGCTGAACCTCATCTATAACAAGTACTCCTTCACCGGTCTTAACCAAAAGCCTGTTGTCTTCAACACAAACCACATCACCCGGCTTATACTCCGGATATTGTTCACTCTGTACCACCGCTGAAAATACCTTAAGCAGCTTGCCATTATAATATGTATAAGTTCCGGGCCAGGGAGTAAAGCCTCTAATCAATCGCTCTATTTCTATGGCCTTCTTTGTAAAATCAATACACCCCATTTTCTTATTGAGAATTTTGGCGTATGTTGCCTTACTTTCATCCTGTTTCTTAGGATTACAGTCACCCGCCTCTATTCTATCAAGAGCCTCAATAATAAGAGACGCCCCGGATACAGCCAGTTTATCAAAAAGACTCTCGCCGGTATCGGAAGCACTTATTTCTACAACAGAAGTATATAGAATATCTCCTGTATCAAGTCCTTTGTCCATCTGCATGATTGTAACGCCGGTCTTAGCTTCTCCGTCTACAATAGCCCATTGTATAGGTGCAGCGCCTCTGTATTTGGGTAACAAGCTGGCGTGGGTATTAATACATCCATATCTTGGTATGTTAAGAATTTCTTCCGAAAGAATCTGACCAAACGCAGCAACTACATAAATATCTGCTTCATATTTTCTTAATTCATCTACAGACTCTTTTTCCTTAATTCTGTGAGGCTGAAACACAGGAATCCCATGTTCCAAAGCATATTCCTTAACAGGAGGAGGTAACAGCTTATCGCTTCTCCCTTTAGGCTTATCTTCCTGAGTTACCGCAAGAACAACCTCATGTCTGCTATTTACTATTGCCTCCAAAATTCCTACAGCGAAATCAGGAGTACCCATAAATACAACCTTCACATTAATCTCCTTATCTTATTTCAAATAAGCTCACCTAATTATTCAATATCCTCGTCAGGTTCTTCGTCATTATCGTAAATTCTTCCTTCTACCTTTTCAACGTAAAGCTTACCGTCCAAATGATCTATTTCATGAACCATTGCTCTCGCCAGAAGCTCCGTTCCCTCATATTCCACAGGCTTTAAATCAGTATCATACGCAAGAACCTTTACATAATTAGGTCGTGTAACAATTCCATATTTACCCGGAACAGACAAACATCCCTCTGAACCACGTTGTTCACCTGAGGTTTCCATAACCTTAGGATTAATCATTACAATAGGTCCGTCTCCCACATCAATAACTACAATTCGCTTAAGAATTCCTACCTGAGGTGCAGCAAGTCCTACTCCCTGTGCATCATACATCGTATCAAGCATATCATCTATTAACTGAAGGGTACGTTCAGTTACCTCTTTCACCTCTTTGCAGTTCTTGTTAAGAACCTCATCTCCCATTGTTCTGATTGTTCTAAGAGCCATAATAAATCCTCCATTCAATATCCGCGGACAGGGTCATAGTCCATTTGCATAAATACGCCACGGATTCTGTTTATTTCGTGGTATTCCTCAATATAATCCTTATACCCAAGCAATAGCTGTTCATCCTCAGATTTAAGGTAAATTACCTTTCGAAAAACGTCGTTAATCTTTTTAACAGACGCATCTGCCGGTCCGATAACCGCAATCTTTTTAGGCATACACTTTTTTATTATATCATCTTTAATTAATTTAGCCAAACCATCCGTATGATTTTCGACCATTTTTTCATTTTCCCCCTCTATCAGCACTAACAACATGTGCCCCACAGGTGGATATTTCATAAGCTGCCTGTATACTATTTCCTCATCATAAAACTTTTCATAATTCTGACTCGCAGCAGATAATATACTATAATGTTCCGGCTGATATGTTTGAATAACCACATCACCTTTAATATTTCCTCTTCCTGCCCTGCCTGCTGCCTGAGTTAATAACTGAAAGGTTCTCTCTGAGGCTCTGTAATCACCTGAATTTAATGACATATCGGCAATAAGCACCCCCATCAAAGTCACATAGGGAAAATCATGCCCCTTTACTATCATCTGAGTTCCAATCAGAATATCTCCTTCACGATTAGCAAAGGCACTTAAAATCGCTTCATAGTCATCCTTCTTTTTGGTGGTATCAGCATCCATGCGAAGCACCCTTGCCATAGGGAACTTAAGCTTAATCTGCTGCTCAATCTGCTCTGTCCCCGCCTTCATTCCACCGATATACTTAGAACCACATTCAGGGCACTGTTTATTATTCGCAGTCTCATATCCGCAATAATGACATACCAGCTTGTCATTGGCATGCAAAGTCAATGACACATCGCAATGAGGGCACTTAACAACATGCCCACAGGATCTGCATGACAGGGAGCTTACATAGCCTCTTCTGTTAAGGAACAACATAACCTGTTCATTTTTCAACAGTCTGTCCTCAATTAATTCAACAAGCTTTCCGCTGAACATGGTTTTATTACCGGACTTGAATTCTTCCTTTAAATCAATGACTTTTACAGAAGGCAAAATCGCTTCCTTGGCTCTCTGATTCAGTGTAAAAAGCTTATATTCACCCTTTAATGCTCTGTAATATGAATCCAGTGAAGGAGTTGCGGAGCCTAATAACAGAGTAGCATTATGTAATCGACATAATTCCTCTGCTGTTTCCCTTGCATGATATTTAGGCACATTATCACTCTTGTAGGATCCCTCATGCTCCTCATCTATTACTACAAGCCCCAGATTGCTAAATGGGGTAAACAGAGCAGAACGTGGTCCAATCATAATAGAAATCTCACCCTTTTTGGCTCTTTCAAATTGATCGTACTTTTCTCCATCCGACAATTTGGAATGAATTGTGGATACCCGACTTCCATAACGCTTATAGAAACGCATACAGGTTTGAAAAGTGAGCGCAATTTCAGGAATCAGTACTATTGCCTGCTTTCCACAACTGACCACATGATCAATAACCTCCATATACACTTCTGTTTTACCACTGCCTGTAACTCCTCTTAAAAGATAGGTTGACCTGATTCCGTTATCATATTCATTAATAATAGCGTCACAAATCTTTCTTTGCTCCTCATTAAGAGGCACCTTCGTTCCTTCATAGTCATATTCTGCCGAATTTCTGTATACACGCTGTGAAACTACCTTAACAACCTCCTGCTTTACCATTGCATCAATTGTTGCCTTTGATACATTAAGCTTAGAGGTTACAAGGCTGTAATCCAGATTTTTTTCCTCAATTAATTCCTTTAAAAGTCGTTCTCTTGCAGTCTGATGTTTTTTTATATATAACAATAATCTGTCGGCAGCCTCTTCTTCATCAAGGCTTAATACAATGCTTCTCTCCTGTTTTTCCTTAATATTTTTCTTTATGGGAAGAACAGTTTTAAGAGCATTAATCATTGTAGAACCATATGTATGCCTCATCCATCCTGCAAGCTGAATCATTCTTTTCTCTACCAGACGTGAATCAGTTACGATTTCAATGATTTCCTTCATTCTGGTTACATCAAACATCGCCTTATCGGTGATTTCAACAACATAACCGTTAATTACGCGATTACCCTTTCCAAAGGGCACAGAAACATAATCCCCAAGTGACAATTGTTCCTCCAGTTCCTTAGGAATTATGTATTGAAAGGATCTATCAAGACTCTCATGCGAAATATTTACAATTATATTTGCGTATTTCATTATATTCACCACATAAAATAAAAATTTACCAAAGTCATTTTATAATACAATATTTATAGAATAAAATCATCCAATAAACGACTCTTTTTAATTTAATCTACAATCAATATGGATTATTGGTTTTTTACCAAAAGTAAATGATGTAATAGTTCTTGTTACGTGCTACGCACTCCCACAATCTTAGAAATAATCATAATTATCTATATTATGGTAACCATAACACCACCATATACAGCATATTGTGTCCGTTACATACGACTATGTATGTGATTTTTGCCTTGTCACATTTAGTGTGATATATGACATAAATATTTTCCATTTTATTAATAATTCGTTCATAATTTGTGCATTAATAAGTCATAATCCCCACGTATACTACAAACATAGAAAAAATAATCTTTTTCATAAACGTGAGCAAAGCTCACATCCTCCCTCTAATAAATTTACATAAAGAAAAGGTTCGGCTGGCGGGTCGAACCTTTTCTGTTTATGTAAACCCGGTTAACCTTATTTTGTTCATTATTTCCTTACGACTACTGTAGCAAACAGTATGCTCTCCCACTGAATATTATCTCCCAAGCCACTACTCTTCTCTTTCATATTTCCTAAAAATATAGTACAATAATTTTTGTATATATAATTTTTATAAAAAATTAATCTATTTTATTTTCAGGTTACAGTTCGGTGGTAGGCAAAAGCGCTTGCTGCTTCGGCCGTAAGAACAAGATTTGATAGCAAAAATACCATCGCCAAGCGATTACAAATGCATTTTTGCTTTGTTACCGGTCAGGGACTGAACAGTAACATTTTAAGTGCCGATTGGGAGTAAACAATGAACAAGGATAAGATATACCAGATTGGTGTACTGCTGGGTAATGTTCATACGCAGCATCCGAAAGAACTGATACTCGGAATATATGAAGCAGCGGAAAATGAGAATGTTAATGTAACTCTCTTTCCCGGTGCTCAGGGTGGTGCAATCGAATACTGGCAACAGAATGGTTCAAAAAGCTCGTCAGCCTACAACTATCAATTTAATGCTCTCTATGATTATGCCCTTATATGTAAGCTTGACGCACTAATTATTTCCTATGGTACTATCTGTATTTATTTACCCGTTGATAGCAAGGAACAATTTTTCCAAAAATTCAGAAGTATTCCGTTAATTATACTTGAAGAATACGAAGAAAAGTCAGTTGACAATTATATTATGAGCGATAATCTTCAGAGCATGAAGCAGATTATGGAACATCTTATAAAAGCTCATGGCTACAAAAAAATCGCTCATCTTGCAGGTCCAAAAAACAATATGGATGCCAAGGACCGCCTTAGCGCTTATCTTGAAACCATGGATAAATACCATCTGCCTGTTACTGAATCAATGGTAGAATACGGAGACTACTCTACAGATGTTGATTCCCTGGTAGAAAAGTTAATTGATAATAATCCCGGTCTCGAAGCTATATGCTGTGCTAATGATGAAATGGCATTTTCTGCTTATAATGTCTGTGCCAAACGTGGACTCATTGTCGGCAAGGATTTAGCCATTACAGGCTATGATGATATGGAAGCTGCCAAACGTATGGATCCGCCTCTTACCACAGCCAATCAGGACGGAATTGATATTGGATTCAGAGCCTTAAAGCTTGCTCTTTCAGCCTGTAATACTTCCTTGTCAAAATCAATTAAAATACCGGCAAATTTTAAGCGGCGCGGCTCCTGTGGCTGTAATTATTTTAATGCCTCAGAATCAGGTCTTATGTATACTGTTCTCAATTTAATTACCAATGCATCTGATTTTCCAAATATATGGGCTGCTGCCTCCTGTGCTGCCAATAATTCAATGCAAAGTATAAACACAGAAAAATCAGTAGAAACATGTACTGAATTCTATGATTCTCTTATTAAGCTGCTATTGAATATTATAGACGATGATTATTCAAGTAAGGAGGATATAACAAAAAGAACGGTTAATATTATACAGTCTCTTTTTAATTCTCCACAATCCTCATACCTTGATATGACACACTTTTCCACTACACTTCATCAGCTATATGGATATTATCTCGGAAAACAGCTTACAAAAGCGCATGGATTGATGATTTCTCATGTAAATGATGTTACCAATATGTATTTGGAATCCTATATTCTTCAAAGAGACAATGCTGAGATTACAAGGTTAGAAAAAAAGCACTGGATGGTTCCGGCCATGATTCAGCAAATGATTGAAGCAGCCCATGATGAACAGCTTTTTTATGAGCTTGCAATGGAACACATTAAAATTCAGGGTGCTAAAAGTGCATTCATTCTTGTTCATAGCAAGCCTCAAAAAGTTGAGCATACGGATGAATTTATAGCTCCGGAAAAACTCTATCTCGCATCAAAGCTGATAGACGATACAATAACCGCCTATACAGCAAAAGAACGGCCTGTTATTACAAAGGAAGATGGTATCAGTTCTCTGTATCCTGATTCACCCGGTCATAATTATGTTGCCTTTATTCTTTTTTCTAAGGAATATCAATACGGATTAATGTTGTGTGAAATCGATGCAACCGCAGTTGGTGATATGTATGGACTTGGTCTGCAGATTAGTACTGCTCAGGCTTTTCTTCAGATTACCAACAAGGAAAACAGTACCAAGGAACGCTTAATGGCTACTCTTAAGGACCTTGAAGATAAAAATCAGGTCTTAAGCTTTATTTCAGCCAATGACCAGCTTACCGGTTTATATAACCGACGTGGCTTTATGGAGCATGCCATTAATAAGATTCGTGAAAGCAAAGGCAGACAGGCATATATCTTCTTTTCAGACCTTGACCATTTGAAGGAAATTAATGATGTGTTTGGTCACAGCGAGGGAGACTATGCGCTTACTCACGCCTCGTCAATTCTTCACAATACCTTCTACCAACTGGGATTCTCCGGAAGAATCGGAGGTGATGAATTTGTCTCTTTGGTTATCTCAGATAATGAAGGAATTGTAGAAGCAATAATGAGTAATCTTAAGGATGAAATGAATAAATTAAACCAAGAAAGCAACAAACCCTATTACGTTGAATTTTCTACAGGATATGAACCATTTATTTGTGCAGATGACACTCCTATTACAGAAATAATCAGCAAGGCTGACGAGGTTCTCTATGAAGCCAAAAAATCAAGAAGACTTAGCATAGTACGAACTTAACACGGGGACGTATCTTCTGCAACGAGGTGTGTCCCTCTGTCACCTTAAAGACAAAAATAAAGCCTCGGTTCTTACCGAAGCTTTATTTTTACTAACATATATCATCTACTATTATATTGAACCCTGTACTGCACTTACCACACTTTGAATGGAAGGATTGGATGTCTGATCATTCTCACCGACACTTCTTACAGCCTGATTCTCAAATGGACTTACATCCATTACCTTAAAAGAATTCATTCTGCCCATTTCCATCTGCATATTGAGCACATCGGCAAAATTCTTTGTTTCACCCATTTTTAACGGGTTCTCATTATCTACCTTTTCAGAAGCAAGATTGGAAAAATCCGTTTTTGAAGAAGTCAAATCAGAGCCAATGCCCTTAATCTTATTCATGCTTGCTGAACTTATCGAATTTGTATTGTAAACGTACGGTTGTACTCCCACAGCGCCAATCTTCATAATATCTCCTCCCTCCAAATAAGGACAGAAAAATAATAAATATTGACTTCCATGTCACATTTACATTCCTATGTATATTTTATTCCTAATAAAACAAAAAGTCAACAATCGCCGAAAAATAAATTATTTTAATAAATCAGGTCTTCTCTCTTTTGTCCTGATAATGGACTGTTCCATTCTCCACTTTTCCACATTAGCATGATGACCGGACATAAGAATGGGTGGAACCTCCATTCCTCTCCATATCTCCGGTCTTGAATACTGTGGATACTCAAGCAAATTGTCCTGAAAGGATTCAAATTCAGCGGATACCTCATTGTTAAGAACCCCGGGAACCAGTCTTGATACAGTGTCAACTACAATCATCGCCGGAAGCTCTCCGCCTGTCAAAACATAATCACCTATTGATACATTATCGGTTACAATCTTTTCTAATACACGCTCATCTATTCCTTCGTAATGACCGCATAGTAAAATCAGGTTCTCTTCCTGTGAATAATCCTTAGCCATAGATTGTTTAAAGGTTTCACCCTGAGGTGTCATATAAATCACTCGAAGCTTTATATCTTCAGGAACATCTACAGCATCTATTTTTTCTATTGTAGCTTCCCAGTCAGCAGTATCAAGCTCTGCGGCATTAATATTAATCAGTTCACTATCAAGCTTCAAAATGTCAGCAACAATAGCCTTATAACACAAATACACAGGTTCTGCCTGCATAAGCATTCCGGCACCCCCACCATATATATAATCATCTACCTTATTATGCTTGTTAAAGGCAAAATTGCGAATGTTCACAGCCTTCACATTGATTAATCCCTTATCAACTGCTCTGCCAATAATACTTGTATTCAATCCATCAATTACCATTTCAGGAAACAAAGTCATAATATAAAAATTCAATTGGAGCCTCCTTTTAGTATATTATCTACACTGGTTCTAAGAGAAACCATATAATTATCAAGCATTTTTCTGTTCTTCTCGGTGGCTTTTCCTTTATAAAAATCAATAATAACTTTTTCAAGTGCCTTGGTAGTATCATTTATTTGTGATATTTCCACTAATGTAAGAGGACTTCTATTGCAGGTAACTCCCTGCTTGGATTCTTCAACAATCGCCATTGCTTCCTTAAGCTTATTAATAATCTCCGGATCAAGAGTGGTATTATTGTCAAAATTAACCTTTTCGTATGTTCCTTTAAAAATAATCATATATTCCTCCAATTTAATACCATTATAAATTAAGTCAATTCCCAATTGTTTAAAATAATTATTACATGATGTTGGGGTCAAAAGGTATTTTGCCCCCAACGATACCGGATTTCTCCGCTCTACGAGCTCTCGAAATCCTCAAAACATTCAAAATCCGCTCATTTTTCTGCAAAAAATGGCTACTTTTTCATGTTTTGGCGG
>JAZQOI010000049.1:0-2107 GCA_045627745.1 Lachnospiraceae bacterium
TGTTGATGCATTATCACTTATGATTTACTTCAAGTTTGCGACCCTTATTCTGGGCTTGTAAATTAAGTCGGATATTATATATGATATAAATCTATCTAACACGAAAATATCCGGCCATTTAATAGAGGAGATTTATGATTACAAAGAGAGAAGACATTAGAAATATTGCAATTATAGCTCATGTTGACCATGGTAAGACAACGCTGGTGGATGAGCTGTTAAAGCAGAGTGGTGTATTTAGAGCTAATCAGGAAGTTGAAGAACGAGTGATGGACTCTAATGACATTGAACGAGAGAGAGGAATTACAATCCTTAGTAAGAATACGGCGGTATCTTATAAGGATGTCAAGATTAATATAGTTGATACGCCAGGCCATGCTGATTTTGGTGGAGAAGTTGAACGAGTACTGAAAATGGTTGATGGTGCTGTTCTTGTGGTTGATGCTTTTGCAGGTGTTATGCCCCAGACAAAGTTTGAATTAAAGAAAGCAATGGCGCTTAAGCTTCCTGTACTTGTATGTGTTAATAAGGTTGACAGACCAGAAGCGAGATGTGATAAAGTTGTTGACGAGGTTCTTGAATTGTTTATGGATCTTGATGCAGATGATGCACAGCTTGATTGCCCATTTATTTATGCGTCTGCCAAGAACGGTCAGTCAGGTCTTGAGCCTGATAATATAGGCCCCACAATGGAACCGTTATTTGAGGCAATTGTTGATTATATTCCTGCACCCGAGGGAGATTTAGATGCCGGTACACAGGTTCTTATCAGTACTATTGATTACAATGAATATGTAGGACGAATTGGTGTAGGTAAGGTATCTAACGGTCATATAGCGATTAATCAGGAGGTTGTTATTGTTAATGCCTATGAGCCTGAGAAACAGAAGAAGGTTAAGGTTAGTGCGCTATATGAATACGATGGTCTTAACAAAGTCAATGTTAAGGAAGCGTCCATGGGATCAATTGTTGCTGTTTCCGGCATTTCAGATATTCATATTGGAGATACAATATGTGCGGTAGATGCAGTTGAACCTATTCCGTTTCAGAAGATTTCTGAGCCTACTATTTCAATGGACTTCTGTGTTAATGATTCTCCGCTGGCAGGTCAGGAAGGAAAGTTTGTTACATCCCGTCATATAAGAGAACGTCTTTTCAAAGAGCTTAATACAGATGTTTCGTTGCGTGTAGAGGAAACCGATTCAACAGAGAGATTTAAGGTATCAGGTCGTGGTGAACTTCATTTGTCTGTTCTTATTGAAAATATGAGACGAGAAGGATATGAGTTTGCTGTTAGTAAGGCAGAGGTATTATACAAGGAAGATTCCAAGGGACGTAAGACAGAACCTATGGAGCTTGCATATATTGATGTGCCTGAAGAATTTACGGGTATTGTTATTGAGAAGCTTGGACAGCGTAAGGGTGAGCTTCAGAATATGACTCCTATTACCGGTGGTTACACCAGACTTGAATTCTCTATTCCGGCTCGTGGACTTATTGGATATCGTGGAGAATTTATGACTGATACTAAGGGTAATGGTATCATAAATACTATATTTGATGAATATGCACCATATAAGGGAGATATTCAGTACCGTAAGCAGGGTTCACTTATTGCTTTTGAAACAGGTGAATCAATTACATATGGTCTGTATAATGCACAGGAACGTGGAACATTGTTTATTGGACCCGGTGAAAAGGTTTATTCGGGTATGGTTATTGGACAGAATGGTAAGCCTGAGGATGTTGAAATAAATGTATGTAAGAAGAAACAGCTTACTAATACCAGAGCCTCCGGTTCAGATGAAGCATTAAGACTTACTCCTCCGAGAGTATTGTCTCTTGAGCAGGCACTTGAATTTATTGATGCAGATGAATTGCTTGAAATCACACCGGATAACCTGCGTATTCGTAAAAAGATTCTTGATCCTACATTAAGAAAGCGTGCAGGCTTCAGAAAAGAATGATATGACCCGCCAAAACATGAAAAAGTAGCCATTTTTTGCAGAAAAATGAGCGGATTTTGAATGTTTTGAGGATTTCGAGAGCTCGTAGAGCGGAGAAATCCGGTATCGTTGGGGGCAAAATACCTTTTGACCCCAACATC
>JAZQOI010000050.1:0-17348 GCA_045627745.1 Lachnospiraceae bacterium
CTACGAGCTCTCGAAATCCTCAAAACATTCAAAATCCGCTCATTTTTCTGCAAAAAATGGCTACTTTTTCATGTTTTGGCGGGTCATAAAGGTGCATACAGCCTCTTACGTGCAAGCACGACGAGTCAGCATGACCTTTTGACCCTGGTATCATAACATTGACCAAAGTTCATAAAAATAGGTCCTGAAAAATCAGGACCTATGTAGATATTTTCTAATATTATGATTTTTTCTTTTTGAATGCAAAAATAATAATTGCTATCAGAATCCCTATAATGTACCCGTACATATCAAAGGGCAAATCAGTCAAATCAAAATGTCTTTGCGGAAGCTGTGACTTAACGATCTGATCAAGGAAGCTAATTCCCACGCATAACAATAATGCATTAAAAATCCTCTTAATACACCACTTTACAGCAATACCAAGAATAAGATATTCTACGATATGCGCGATTTTTCTAAAATGCTCCGGTGTATTCCACCAGCCGTCTTCAATATAGGGCTGCAAAAACAGACGAAGCTTCTCGGACATTTCAACATTGGCGGCAGTATCCTGAGTAGTTAACTGCCAGATAACAAATATCACTATAATCATAGGAATACATTTAAATATTTTTCTCATAATCACTCCGAACCCAGTACATGGTTTTTAATAAACTAACCCACAAAGGATTATACTCACCCCTACGTATTCAAGCAACATATTTGTCAGCAAGAGCTTTTACCTACCACTGAATAGTAACACATATTTCTCTATCAAACATCATCTTAAAGGGAATAATTGACGAATCCCGGTTCTTTGAGTATAGTAAAAGCATATCTGTTTATATCATTATAATAATAGAAATAATCAATACAAAGGATAATATTATGTCAGAGAAAAAATATGGTAAATCCTTCGGCGATCTTAATTCGCTGAAGACTAATTTTTTTAAGAACAATGACGGAATGCTTAATATGGCAAACGGAATGGCTGATATTCTTAATGCGCAGCCGATTCGTAAGGAATGTAAAATATGTGGCAGTGAATTAAATAATAACCTTGTTCATTCCCACAACATCGATTATCTTGTGTGTGATAAATGCGGTCATCTTAACAGCGCACATATAGATACTGATGATTTTGCCGGCAAGGTATACATAGAGGACGACTATTCTAAGAATTACAGCTCCAAGGACAGAACCGAATATGATAAGAGAATGAATCTTATTTATGTTCCCAAGGCACAGTTCCTTAAGGATTCTCTTGCCGGGGAGAAGGTTGAGACAATCAACGTTTTAGATATCGGTGCCGGCTGTGGTTATTTCGTTGCGGCAGCAAGGAATTTAGGTATCAAGGCAGTAGGTGTTGAGGTATCGAAAAATCAGGTGGATTACGGTAACTCCATGATGGAGGAGCCATTTCTTACTCACGTAGGACTTCACGATTCAATAGACTATATTAAAAATACCGATGCCAATGTGGTATCTGCCATCGGTGTTCTTGAACACTTGATTAATCTTAGAGAGAATCTTGATGCCATTAAGGATAATACTAATATTCAGTATTTATATGCATCGGTTCCTATGTTTTCCTTTAGCTGTGCCTTTGAAACAGCCTTCAAGGATTGCTATAACAGACATATGGGTGGTACCCACACTCATCTGTTCACCAACGAATCCATCAGAGAAATGGCTGACAGCATAGGCTTTGAAGTGGCATACGAATGGAGATTTGGTTCGGATATTAATGACCTGTATCGATTCCTTGTAGTATCAATGGGGAAGAACGGCAACGAGGAATTTGCAAAAATGTTTGCAGACAAATTCACGCCCCTTATGGATAAATTACAGCTCATTCTTGATGAAAGCGAATTTTCCTCAGAGCTTCATTTCATATTGAAGCGTAAAGCATAGAGAATTCTGCATTACAGTTCAGTGATATGTTAAGCCCGGCTCACTCGGGATATTAAAAATCTCAGGCTTTTTCAAATAAGCCTGAGATTTTTTATTAACATTTAACGTTTCAACACATATCCGTCCTCACACTTTACAAATCCCATGCTGGCAAGATATTTGTCATGGTTATTGGCATTTACTCTGAACTTAAATTCCTCTAGCCCCCACTTATCCTTAAGAGTCTTATACAGGAAGGTTCCCACCGAGCAGTCACGGTATGTGGGAATGGTATAATCAAGCTCAATGTCAAAGGTAGTGGCATCAAGCATTTTCCCTGTAATTATACCTACTGGATTAGCACCGGTCATTACCAGAAAGGACAGCATATGTCCTCCTCCGGTTGTAAAATCAGGAAAGAAATTATGTATATCATCAATTGCGTTATTAAGGTACAACTGCACCAAAGACTCATCCTTGTAGCACTCAAGTAAGGTATAATTCTTAGCTTCCTTATTAAGCTTGATTAAATTATAAATATTTACAAATACCAAAAAGATATTCATAAATGCCGTAGGGTATGACCGTATTATAAAAGCATATACAACAAATATCGCACTACCTATGGTATTTACAATTCTAAGCTTCCTTACAGAAGTCATAAGCATGGACACAGCAATAAGTGTCGAGCCTATATAACCTACCAACTCTATTATCATTCCACTACTCATAAGCATCCTCCTTTCTATTAAGCATTACTGTTCAGTTCCTGACCGGCAACCTATTCAATCAAATTTACCGTCATTTCTTTCTTCGATTGTTTTAATGGCATGATATGTATATTCAATATACGGAACCTCAATATTATTATCCTTCGCTATTTTAATCAGGTATCCGCATAAGCTGTCCACCTCCGTATAGCGTTTATGGTCAATATCTTGAAGCGTAGAATATCTTGTAGAGTCAGGGCAACTGTATATACCGGTTTCAGCAGGTAATTCAACACCTCTGATTCTTGCAAGCTTTACCACCTCCTGCCATAGGTGGTTTGATATAAACAATCCATGTTCACTTCTTGTATACATTGCAGCCGGTGCATTTATTACTGCCTGAGGCAAATTATTAACAATATTCATTGCATACTTTTTCCATACATCGTACAGAATATTCTCTGACTTTACTGCATTTATTGATGTACCTGAAATTGCGTCTTCAAATGTCTTTTCCATTTGACAGGCATTATCTACTCCATAAGCACCGTAGTAGATTGTTCCAAAGGTTTCATCATATTCCACTCTGTCCGGGAAACGACGGGAGGCAATATAGATTACGCTATAAAGAACATGCTCCTTCCCAATAGTTTTTATGAAAACATCTTCACTTTCTGCGCCATTCATCATGGACATCACAACAGTATTGTCTTTTACAAGTAACTTTATGTATTTTTCTATTTCAGCCAGAGCAAAAAGCTTTGTGGCAACAATAACAAGATCCTGACCCTGCGCCTCAGCCGGTGTCATCACAACAGGATAATACTTTTTTCCATTAATCATTACCCCGTCCCTCTGAAGACGTTCCTTCCTACTGCCTTCTGCTATCACAGTAAAAGTCACATCCTCCTTCTTTGAATCCATAAAGCCTTTTATTATATACGCCCCAACAGCTCCCGCGCCTATTAATGCAACCTTCATACAGTTCCTCCATATAAGCAATTTTTAGTCAATTTTTCGATTTACCATGATTTTTTGCAAGAAGAACCGAAATGCAAAACGCATCTCGGTTCCATCTAATTACTAATCACCTAAAAGTTCATGATTTAATTTGTCATATACTGACCTGGATACTATCTTAAAGGACACAGTCTTAGTACCTCCATAGGAACCACCACTATAATTATTTCCAGCAATAGTAACCTTTGCCTTACCCTTCTTAATATTATTAGAATAGGACAGAATATAGTAATCATCATATCCCATAAGTGTATCACCATTATATGTACACCTAATATTGGCAGTATCAGCATTAGTACCATCATACATTTCAAGAGTAACAGGATTACCGGTATATAACATAGGAGTTATTTCTACGTTAGCCTTAGCTATATTCTTGGTAACTATCTCATAACCGTACATACCTACACCTGTATAATTACCTTTACCTATTACAGAAATATAGACAGCATTACGGGCCTCAACTATATCCTTCTTACCAAGCTCCTTGGTTCTACCCTCATCAGAATAATACTTAACCTCGAAATCCTTACCTGCCTTAAGCTTCTTACCTGAACCAATTTCTACCACTGTAGGAGTAGCTCTGTAAGCCCCCTTCTTATTCTTAAATAATACATTTGGTACAATACCTACTGCTGTATAACCAAGGTTATACAGACTAGAGATCATTTCTCCTCCGCAGTGCTGATATTCACTGATTACACCCTGAACAACAGTGAAGCTCTTCTTAACGGTTCCGGTATAGTTGCCCTTACCCTTAATGGTAACCACTCCTGTACCAAGCTTCTTATTGTTCTTATAGGACAGTGTATAGTCTGTTCCTTCCTTAAGCTCTACACCCTTGTAATTAATAAATACATTAGGCTTAGCACCGTCTTTACTGTAATAAGCCTTGCCGGCAACACCTATGCTAATATCCTCTGCATTAAGATTATGCTGATTAATCTTTATGCTTACCTTCTTCTTACCGGTATAACCATAATTAGTATTACCATATACAATAAAGCTTGCTTTCTTGGTAGCATTGGTGTAGTAATTACCCATTGCAATACCCTCTACCTCTTTATTGCCAAGCTTTAACTTAACATCACCAACCGCGAACAGTCCCGGACCATATTCCTCACCATCATATTCATAGGCACCGTTTTCAGATGTGGTCCATTCCACCTTAGCCTTGGCAATTGACTGCCCCTTTATTGTATATGTAAGGCTCTTAGAACCGGCAGCTTCATAAGCACCTGTTCCTACAATAGTAACTGTTGCAGTACCAACTCTGTCGTTATTGCTGTATACAAGCTTATATTCATTATCTGACAAGGTCTTGCCATTAAGTGTAACTGAAAGATTATCCTGTTCAATCTCACATTCTTCACCTAACTTCTCAGCAGGCCATGTAATACTCTTAGCAAAACCGCTAACCTTAGCCCCTGACATATCACCCTTGGCATCAATAATAAACGGAATAATAAGTTCTCCCGTGTAATTGCCCATTCCGGTAACCTTGATGCTATAAGTACCTGCATCCTTAGGAGTAGTAATGCTGCTCATATCCTTTGTATAATATTCAACTCTAAAGTCTTTATTTACCTTAAGCTTGACTCCGGCAGTATTAACAAGGGAAGGTACAGCCTTAAGTGCCTTACCTGTATATGTCTTTCTAACCTCATTATCTGCTTGAACATATATATGATTGCCGCCCTCTTTCGGTTCTGCCGAAATATTAACAGGATTAATAGTGAAGTTCTTGGTAATAACACCGCTATAGTTACCAATTCCCTTGATTATAACAGCGGGAGCCTTAACTGAATTAACACTTGCCGCCTTAAGATTATTCTTGACAGTAACAGAATAATCCTTGCCTTTAACAAGCTTCTTGCTTCCGTCATATACACGAAGAGTATCAAAGGTCAGCTTATAGCCTGTGTAATCATATTCATCCTCAATACCTGCATACCAGATATCTACAGCCTTACTGATATCACCATTAAGAATTCCACTTAAATCCTCCTGTGTAACATCACCGTAATTAACCTCATACTGAGCATACAAATGAATATCACTTACAACAGGCTTAGTAAAGTCATATACATAAAGCCCATCTACATCTGTAGTCCAGCATTTAAACCTATTATTGCTTACTGTGCTGACAGGATTACCGGGAATCTGTGGTATTACACTGCCATCCTCTACATCCCTGAAAATACAAGGCCCAATTCCACTGAAATTACCATCATCTCCGGAATAGAAAGTTACAGAATGTATTTTAGTAATTGTAAAATCAGCATACACCAAATAACTTTGTGAACCACCCTCTAAAGGAATGGAATAGTATACCCTGTAGGTTCCCTCCTTTTTAGGTTCAGTAGCAGATTTATTAATATCATTAATGGACGTTGAACCGGTTCCCACATAGTAGCAGGTAATTCCATCCCAATCAAAACCATCATACGCAATTCCATCTACTGAAACCAGACGTGCTGATTCATATTTATATATCCATGAATCTCTACCATAGAAGGAGTCATCATCCGCAACTGCCTCAGCCAAAAGAATATTGCATTTACCGGATTTATTGTAATACTGACATTTTTTATCGGTACAGCAGCCATAGAGCTTGCCGTTTCTAACCTCAAGCTTCCACTTTTCTTCATGTCTGCTTAAGAAAAGCTTTTTGTTACTATCATCATAATTAAGTTCGATGCAATTATCATCTGAGAATACATTCTTATTAGCAAGATTCTCAGTAGGATTGGAAATATATATTCTCCTGTCTAATTTAGAAAGATCCTTACGGGATTCCACAGAAATACCCAGCTTGCCCTTATATGAAGGTGCAATATTAACATATATTATTGAAGGATCATAATCTTCTTCGTCATATGTAAGAAGCAGATTATTCTGCATCTTATTAACAGAATTGTCGTATACCTTAGCATTTCCGGCAATATTTACACTTGTAAGACCTATTGAACCGGTCCATATTCCGGCACCGTTTGCTCTGCCATTCTCAGCGCTTAAGCTATTACCTATAATCTGAGCATTATCTGATACTGTGATTTTGCCCATATCCAAATAAATACCGGCGCCGCATACTGAAGCATTCTTGCAATCTGCCACTAATTTATTATTTTTAACAGTAGCATTCTTATCAATGATGCAACCGTATTCACCGTCACTGTCTATATCCTGTGCAACATATACGGTACCCATAATTGCTACGTTACTGCTTACGCTTGAAGGTATCACTGACTGACAACCGCTTATTTCAGCTTTTTCAGTCATAAGTATGTTGTCTTCTGCAAATACTGCAGTACCTATAGCAACAAATAATCCTCTCATAGTAGAATTATCAGTATTTCTAATACCGCAGCCTGTGATTTTAGTAGTACCTGCTAATGTAAGTTTTCTTTCTACATCTTCATCTTCATCCTGATAAAGAAAACCTAAGCCTATTGCTCCGCCACATACAAGGTAGACATCAGAATTAATTTCTGCATAACAGTTACTAATGTTTGTACTTTCAAGTAATAATTCATTATCAAGCGAAGATATTGCACCACCATTAACACATAGGTTTCCAGAATACGAATCTTTTGCACCTGAAACGTAACAGGAATCAATTGTAGAGCCTTTAAGTATCATCGATGTATCATAGTCATCTGTATCAGGACCCTCTGAGCTGATAGCTCCACCTGCCGCATAGTCCTTTATTGACTTGGCATGACACTTCTTAATATTGACATCACCCATAAGCCAATCAAAACCACGTGTATAGAAGGCGCCGCCCATAGATTCACCTATACCCTCAACATAAGAGCCGGTTACAGATACATTATTTATTAATCCCTTTACAGGATACTCAAGCCATTCTGCACATGCATACACAGCACCGCCAACTACATCCGTGTCGCATACAGTATTATATGCACAACAGCTATCAAAGGCTACATTACTTAAGTCTAATACTACATTCTCACTTGTATTGTAAGGATCTCTATAGAAGATTGCACCACCGGCAACATAACCACCATCCTCACCTTCAGTATAGGAAGCCTTACAATTACTGAATTGGATTCTATTCTTGGTATCCGCTCCTGTAATACTAAGATATCCATTTCTACAGCTTATAGCACCACCAATTACAGTGGTGTTTTCACCATATGCCTGACAGTTCGTAAAGCTTACCTTATCATATATACTCAGGTCGCAATCTTCACATACAACAGCGCCACCTCCCGGCACCTCTAATAAATACAGCTCCGGCCATCTTGAATCTGTTGCCGAAAAATTACCCTCACCGGAATATTTTACATAACAATTGTTAAATGCAGTAGAACCTGCAACCACAAGATTCGTACTTAATGCTGCAACGGCACCACCTAACGCAGCACTTTCATATGGAGAATTAACGCTTACGTAACAATTGTCAAACTTAGTCTTGCCTGTAATGTTAAGTGTAGGCAGATTATATGCAATAACAGCACCACCTTCAGCGCCTTTATCAGATTTAGCGAAACATGATTTAAATACAGCACCATTAATATCTGCTGTTGTATTCTCATCGTAAGAACCATCTAATATTACAGCTCCACCCATTTTAGCGAAGCAGTTCTCGAAGGTGACTTTGCCTGAAATATTGAACTGTTCCACATCCTTATGGTAGATAGCGCCACCTTCATAGGAATAACAGTTCTTAAAGGCTACGGAATCGGTAATATTAAGTGAACCGCCTTGAGAATAAATAGCACCGCCATACCAAGAGAAGCAGTTATCAAAGGTAACCTTGTCACTGATATTTAATGTACCCATATCATTATAAACACTACCGGTAGTACAGAATTCTGAATTCTCATCGCAGGTATTAGTTACATATCTGAATGCAAAATCATTCATGATATTTAATTCACCATCATTACTAATGGCACCACAAGTATCAGATGTAAAGCCAATAACCTGTCCTGCAGTCAGGTTGGTAATACCACTATTCTCAATCACAGGAAATACATCATAATCAAACAGATAATTAGGAGCAAGGAAACCACCTGTTATAGCCTCATCTCCTTCTTTGCTTACCACACCCTCTGTTACCATAATACCTTCAAAGGTACTATTCTTTGTCTTAATCTTATAATTGCTCTTTGCTGTTTTTCTTGAATCTGTAATCTCAAGCTTGGAGCCCTCACCTACTGAAATACTTGTAGACAGCCTATATCCGTTAAGGTCAATCCTGACATTATAATATTCTTCGTTATATGAATCACCTACAATTATGTATTCATCATCAACATCCTGTAAAAGCTTAATTACTGTTGCCTTACTATCATTTTTACAATTATCGGAAACATAATCAACAGATACAGAATCATTAATTGCCTGGGAAACATTGGCATATTTTTTTCCGTTAGCAAGTACTCTTTCCGGAACACAATATTGAATTCTACCTGTTTTATCATTATATTTTATGGTTGCCCCACACTCATCTGCGTACACATAACCATTCTCTACTATAGACTTATATGAAGCCTTGCTATCCTCTGTGATATCATAGCCCTGACCCGGATATATATCCTGATTAACCAGGATACCGACTTTACCGGTAAAATTATCTGAAAATTCAACTCTTACATTATCCTCGTTAATCATAACATTAGATTTATTACCATCAAATCCATTATCAGTTATATTAACTGTATCATTAATAAATAGCTTTCCGGCATTTACGATTAATCCATTCATAAAACCGCTGATTTCTGCATTACCCTCTATACGAGTCTCCTTGCAGAAACTAATAGCACCGTACATAGCAGCCATCATAAGATCATCAGCAAATACATCTTCGCTATATATAAGCTTGGCATTATCCTTCATTGTAAATGATGAATTATTATAATTTTTGCTTCTTATAGAATATATACCATATTGAGGACTATTTACGACAGCATTACCGGACAATATAACATTCCCTTCATTGTAAACGCTATATAAGTCAAAATTATGTTCCAGTAACGAGTCACCTTCTATAACCAATTTTCCATCATTATAAATAAATCCGCATTGACAACCACCATTACCTGCAATATATGCACCGTTAATATCAATAGTTCCATAGTTACGAATAAGAGAATCTGTGCCAGGATTCAAAAGATAATAGGATTCAGTAACTATAAAACCAAGACCGTAAATCGACACATTATCAGTTACGTTAAGCTTTCCATAGTTAATAATTCTTGAATCTAAACCACTGATACCGCCTTTTCTTACAGCAACAGTATTCTCACTGGAGGTAGTAAGAATATCATAGGTACATGTATCATTATTGTAATAGAGGTATTCCATATTATTTGAGCTTAAAGTGTCAACCAACGTCACCTCATAATCAGCACCAACGGTAAACTCACCCTTTAATGTATGACCGTTAAAATCAACAATAATATGCTTAGCATTAATTCCGTTAGCGGATACATACATATCATATTCCATATCGGAAGTAAGCTGTATTATAGCATTATCCTTAACAACACCGGGTGTAGTCAGATCATGGATGCTCTTATTTACAGCAGCTTCACCCGGATTCTTAACAGAAACGGTTACGCTAACATCCTTAACAGAAGACGGTTCTTCGCTGTCTTCATCAATTTCAATATCGTCCTCACTATTACTATTGTCAGAAACAATAATTTCTTCTTCATCTTCAATATCTATCGAAGAAACCTCACTGTCACCTGTGACTTCAACAGTGTTGTCCTCTTGTTGTATGGCAGTGTCGGATATATCCAATAAATCGTCCTTATTTCCGGGATTCGTACTATCATCCACAGAATCGGACAATGACTCCTTCAGCATTACTTCATCTGTTGCTTTATCGACTACTGTATCCTTAATAACAGCTTCATCCATAAGATCAAGCTCTTCTGCATAAGCAGACACAGGTACGGAAGTAACAAGCATGGCAACAGACAGCACTGACACTAACCATCTTTTCATAGTTTTGCTTACGTTATTCATGTTTTACACTCCTTAATATTATTATTTCAAATACGCCTCAGCGTATTTGCCGGCGAAAAGCGCATCCCATACAATGCAATATCTTCTTAATTATACCAATATTTTTTATCACATTCAACATGTTATGTGGCATATAATTCGTTACTATTCACAAAACTATATAGGGATAACAATAAATCCCCCGGGACATATCCGTTCCGGGGGATTTATTGTTAACTAATTATCCATAAGATTAAGATGTATAAGCTCTTCATTAATATTTGTTTCAACCGACCTGCCGGTAATCTTAAAGGTAATAGTCTTAGTACCTGCATATTTACCTATACCCATAATTGTTACACTGGCCTTGCCCTTCTTAACATTGTTAGCATAAGATACAATCTTGTAATCTTCACCTTCAGTAAGCTTAATAGTTTTCTTCTTATCAGCATATATTGTCAAATCAGGATTCTTATTCTTTCCGTCATCTGCTGTAAGATAAACCGGACTTCCTGTGTATGACTTGGACTTAACAACTGCCTGACTGTTTGCAATACTACTATCTACCAGCTTATAGGAGTCATATACATAGCCCTCATAATTACCGATACCGTAAATATACATATATACCTTGTCCCCCTTATTAAGGACTGTCTTCTTATCAAGCTCACAATCTGATTCTGAATAATACGTTACTGTATAATCCTTACCGGCCTTAAGTATCTTATTGGTACCAATCTCGAATACAATAGGATTAACTCTGTAAGCACCTGCCTTTTTCTTGTATGCAGCATTAGGAATTATTACAGCAACACTACAATCATTGTTAATAACGTTATCAAGCTCTTCATAATCCCTCAAAGGTTCACTATAAATCTGTGCCTTATCAATAATGAAGTTTCTTGTAACAGTACCGGCAAAGTTACCCTTGAACTTAATAGTAACGGTACCTGTTCCTACCTTCTTATTGTTCTTATACTTTAGTGTATAGTCAGTACCTTCCTTAAGCGTCATGCTTCCTAATGCAACAGAAACCTTAGCCTTGGCGCCCGCCTTGCTGTAATCAGCATAGGTATCTACATCAATATCAACTACATCATATTTATCAACAGCAACATCATAAGGCACAATCTTATACTTAATGGTCTTCTGTCCTGAATATCCATAATAAGGATTAGCATATACGGTAAAGCTAGCCTTATTGGTTACGTTCTTATACCATTTAGACATGTTTTTGACTGTAGTAGTTTTCTTATCAATGTATTTAATGGCCTTATTCATAGAAAGAATAACCTTGTTACCATACATATCACATCCATATCCATAAGAAGGGCATTCTCCGTATAATAATGCTCCGTTATTAGCTTCCTTAGCCCATACCACCTTAGCCTTGGCAATTGAAGTTCCTGTAATCTTATAGGTAAGAGTCTTAGAACCTGTATATTTGCCCTTTCCACTAATGATTATTGTTGCAGTACCTACTCTGTTTGCATTTACATACTCAATTTCATAATCACTTTCAGAAAGCGGAGTTCCCTTGTAGGCAAGTGTAATATTCTGACTTACTTCTTCACACAAATTTCCTGCTTCAACAGGCCACTCAATGCTCTTCTTAAAGCCAGTAACCTTAACCTTGGAAATGTCAGTTTTCTTTTCAATATATAAAGATATTGTACCTCCATCATAATAATTACCAATACCTGTAACTGTTATGTTGTATTGTCCCTCGTCCTTAGGAACTACTTCATTACCGGATAGGTCAGTATATGTTACCTTAAAGTCTTTATTAGCCTTAAGAGTCTTACCATCCCAGCTCTTAATAGTAGGTACATGTTTTATAGCTTTACCTGTATATACTTTATGAATGGACACTCCGTCAACAGGCATAGGAATACCTACCGGATCAATGGTAAAGTACTGAGTATAGGTCATATTGTAATTGCCCTTACCCTTAATAATAACGCAGGGGCCAACCTTCTTACCCTTTTTATCAACAGCATTAGCACTTGCCGCATTAAGATTATTCTTATAAGAAACAGTATAGTCCTTACCCTCAACAAGCAGCTTATTGCCATCATAGACTCTCATATTATCAAAGGTAATCTTAGAACCGATATAGCTTGTATTCGTTACTCCTGTAATCCATATACCCTTTGCATTTGCAACATCATTACCAATAATACCTTGATCATTTTCACTAATATCTCCAAAAGATTTTTTAAATAATGCATACAAATTAATGTTGCCTGATACAGTCTTGGTAAAGTCGTATTTAGGACCATTTTCACTACCTATTCTCCAACTGTCAAATACCCAATTTCTGTCTGCGCAAATAGGATTATTAGCAGGCTTCTTAACTGTATCGCCATCATATACATATTTTGTTATTACTTCGCCCGAAGGAAGGCTATTAAATGACGCACCATCACCGGGTTCAAACGTAACCTCATAATACTTATAAATAGTAAATTCCTTAGATATTATTATGTTCTTAGAGCCATCATTCATAACAGCTCCATCACCCAAAGGAATAGTACATGTTATCTTGTAGGTTCCTGCCTCTGTAGGTGAACTAGTTGTTTTATTATATGAGGTAGAACCGGTACCCTCAAATTCATACTTAACAAGATTTGAGCTAATTCCATCCGTAGGCATTCCGGGCATATTGTAATAACCGTATGATTCATATTCTTCGTAATCCTCATTTGCATTATACTCTTCATCTTCTATATACAATTCACCAAGAAGAATATTGCATTTCTTATTCTTATTGTAATACTGGCAAGAAGAATCTGTGCAATAGCCATAGAGCAAATTATCCTTAACTTCTAATACCCACTGTTCCTTATGTCTGTCAAGATATAGCTTCTTGTTAGTATCATCATAATTTAACTTATAGTTATCAAGGTCAGACTTAACATATTTAGTAATATCCTTAGATATTCCATCGGTAATATACACCTTATCACCGACTGAATAATCATCATACGGATCATCCATTAATGAAACACCAATATTACCCTTGAATTTCTCAGCAATATTTAATGAAATAGCATTATCACCATTACAATACAAGCATAGGTTACTGTTAACCTTATCAGCCATATTCTCTGTAATCTTAGCGGAATCACTAATTACAACCTTCTGTGAATAGGGATTTTTTATATATACACCGCCAGCCGTCATTGCACCGTTCGCATTGGAAGCTTTATTACCTGTAATAGCTGCATTGTCTGAAATAACCAAATCACATTTCTCTGCATATAGACCGCTTCCATATATATAAGAATAATTACAATCTGTTGTCATACTATTATTCTTGATTGATGCGTTTTTGTCTATTATGC
Source organism: Lachnospiraceae bacterium (assembly GCA_045627745.1). Lineage (GTDB taxonomy): Bacteria > Bacillota > Clostridia > Lachnospirales > Lachnospiraceae > UBA2868. Next base: position 13,937 of record JAZQOI010000050.1, read on the forward strand.
ATATAGAACCGGCGACATAAACAGCACCATAAATCCCACAGTAATATGTATTGATTTTAGAGACATTAGCCACGCAGTCACTTATCTCAACATTATCTGTTAAATGCAAATCGGCCTCGGTATATATTGCACCACCACATATATATGACTCATTACCTAAGATGTTTTTAATGTTCTTAAACTTAATACCGTTAATCTTAGTGTTGCCTGATAAATTAAGCTGTTGCTGAATACCATTGCCAGAGTAATAATCTATAGCACCGCCAGACATCCCGGCTGCTTCATATGTACCTCCTGTAATTGTTGAATTATTAAGCTCTAACAACGCATTATTATACGAATATATTGCACCACCAAACACAATTTCCTGTGATGATTTGGCTGAACAATTCTTGATTGATACATTATCAAGCTTAAAATCAATGTATGAATTATATAATACACCACCATACACAGACGATACTCCCTCTGCTGAACAATCTGTAAAGGTCGTATTCTGAATTAAGCCTTTATAATTGGTGGCCGAAGTTCCCTCGGTACATATAGCACCGCCACTTGAATAACAATCGTTGTGATCCGTCACGGCTTTACAAGCTTTAAATGTTGCATTATCAATAAATATTATATTTTCACTTATAGGGTCACTTGAATCTATGCAATAATATATTGCACCACCGCAAGGATTATCGGATTTATCCGTGGCTACACAGTTTTCAAAGCTAACCTTATTCTCCCTTATTCCACTAATATTCAGCATTGAATTCACTGCACACACTGCTCCACCGCTACTAGAACAGCAATCCTTGAAGCTAACCTTACCTGAAATATTAACTTTTCCATACTCTGAACATATAGCACCACCATTATCACCTGAACAATTCTCGAATACAACACCATCAGTAATATTCAATGTTCCACCAATATTATAAATGACACCAGGTGCACTATAAACAGGACAGTTTCTGAAAGCAAAATTACTGATATTAAGCTTTCCAGCACTGTAAACGGGTGCATAACTATCATCATATCCTATAACCTGACCTGATGTCAGGTTAGTAATACCATAATTACAAAGTATACCATTACCTTGACTCTTTCCTGTAATATATCCGGTTAAGAAACCACCGACAATTGCATCTTTATCACCTTTTCCGGCTTTAACTATCTTATATGAATAGCCTGTTGATGATTCCGCATCTTCTACCTTAATGAGCTTATACTGACTCTTAGCTTTCGGTTGTGAGTCCTTAATCTGAAGCTTAGAACCATTCTTAACCTTAATAAAATTAGCAAGCATATGACCGTTCAAATCAATAATTACGTTCTGATATACATTGGTTTCATCTCCGCCGCCAATCTCTACATAATCGTTTGACTCTGCAATATCACTTGTAAGAGTAATTGTAGTAGCGTTTTTATCATCTTTTGATTTATCTGTAATAGATTCCCCATTATCCGGTACATCTTTAACAGCATCAGCTAATGTATAGTATGATTTTTCCCCTATCTTAACTACAGTATCACGATGAAGATATAACTTTTTATTTGTAGAATCATACTGAACTTTTATAGCATCATTGTCTGAGAAAATCTTACCCCCTTCAAGCATGGTCTTATATTTATCACTACCACCCTGAGTGAAGTACAAATCGCTCCTGAATTCACCGTCATATGTAATACCAACAGAGCCGGCATATCCTGAAGCAATATTAAAGGAGATTAAATCCCCCTCATTGTATGGGTCCAAAACAACATTTGCATTATTCTCAATAACGGCTGCCTTACCCTTAATAGTAAGAATATTAGAAGAGCACAGCTTAATACCGGTTCCCATAGAAGCTATCTCTGCATTGTCACCAATATCAGCCTTACCGGCTTTTAATTCCAAACCGATACTATATTCGTTGCGATTACCTACTATTTTCGCCTTATCCTTCATAACAAACTGTGCCTTATCATTCTCTTGAATAATACAATGTGTTTCAAAATCATCCGAGAGTATTTTTGCTTCATCTGACATACAAAGGCTGCCTGAATTCATAATTGAACCACAGTTTCTAATCTCTGTTTTTCCGGAAAGATTAAATTCACCTTCATTTATGCACAGCACATCTCCACAATAATAAAAAGATGTATTCTTGGCATTAAAAGTACCCTTATTATCAATAATAGGCTTGTCAAAACCCATAAACGGAAAATACAGTAAAGAATCATTAGAAAATACAGCCTTTTCAGTATTAAGTTCGCCATAATTTATAACAGCAACGTAATTACATCCCGCAATAGCAACATTCTCACCAATATTTAATACACCATTATTAGAAATTATTCCATTTAGGCTGATTCCACCTCTTACTACCTCAAAGGCACCGGGAGCTGTAGAATCTACAGGAGAACAAGTACAAGATGGCTTAAAATACTGAACCTGATTCTGCGAATTAGTATTTACAAGATTAACTGTATATCCCTCTGCTACAACCATTTCTCCATGTAACACATATCCATCAAAGTCAACTGTTACATTATTGGCGGAAATATCCTCAGCATCAAAATACATAGGTTCGAATACATCATAAAAAAACTTTATCTCGGCACCATCCAGAATAAGATTAGGCTCTTTTAATATGTCTACTTCTTTATATTCCTCACCGGGATTTTTAACCAAAGCCCAAAAATCGCTTACCTTATCATTCTTATTAGCTTCTTCCCCCTCTGCAAGAACAGGCTCCTCTGTATTCTCCTCAGGTACAGACAGAAGCTCTTCCTCTGTATTCTCAGGAACAGTTAATTCCTCCTCTAAAGCTTCTGTATTAAGAATGATGTCCTCTGTATCCACAGCCTCTTCTTCCATAAGCAGTTCCTTGGAACTGTCACCATTCTCCGTAGAGTCGATTACAGCCTCATCAAGAGCTACATCCGCAGCTTCCTCTGTAACAACCGCATCAGTAACAGCTTCATCCATAAGATTAAGCTCTTCTGCATAAGCAGGAAGCGGCACAGAAGTAACAAGCATGGCAACAGACAGCACTGACACTAGCCATCTTTTCATTGTTTCGTTTACATTCTTCATGTTTTTACTCCTTTTTAATTATTTGTTCGCAACAATTCAAAACAACAATTGTAAAATAACATTTATCTATATAAAACCCGCTCAAAACAGGTAGTTTACAAGGACAAATATCTAACGCAATAAAACCACATAATACAGAGCTTCCCTTCGTCAAATTATACAATTTTGTTCAGTCATCTTCAACGAATTTTATTGTATTTTAATAATATGATACCAGGGTCAAAAGGTCATGCTGACTCGTCGTGCTTGCACGTAAGAGGCTGTATGCACCTTTATGACCCGCCAAAACATGAAAAAGTAGCCATTTTTTGCAGAAAAATGAGCGGATTTTGAATGTTTTGA
>JAZQOI010000051.1:0-2448 GCA_045627745.1 Lachnospiraceae bacterium
TTTTTCTGCAAAAAATGGCTACTTTTTCATGTTTTGGCGGGTCATAAAGGTGCATACAGCCTCTTACGTGCAAGCACGACGAGTCAGCATGACCTTTTGACCCTGGTATCATATAATTATATATTTTGACTTATACTTGTGCAATAGAAAAACCGAACAGAATACAAGAATATATTCCGCTCGGTTCCACAAATAATATTTATGATAATTATTTGTTTAATTCTGATGTACAATGAGGACATCTTGTTGCTTCGATAGAAATCTCTTCCTGGCAGAAAGGACATTTCTTTGTTGTAGGTGCAGGAGCTTCTTCATTTTTCTTCTTACCTACGCTCATAAGAGCATTTACACCCTTAATAAGAAGGAACAAAATAATTGCCATAATAAGGAAATTAATTATAGCTGAAACAAAATCTCCCCACAGGAAATCAGCTCCTCCAATAGTGAACTTACCACCAATCTGAATGTTACCCTCAGCATCTGTGCTGTGTGTAAGTGCTGCAATAAGTGGTGTAATAAAGTCATTAGTAAGTGCTGTTACAATATTAGAAAAAGCACCACCAATAATAACACCGACTGCAAGGTCCATAACATTTCCCTTGAGCGCAAACTCCTTAAACTCCTCTAAAAACTTCTTCATCTTCTCTCTCTCCTATAAATTTAATATAAACACACTGAATCCTATAAATGCATCAGCCCTTGCAATGATTACAGGAAGCACAGCTTCTGCAATCACCCTGCTTATCCCAGCAGTAAGTACACAGCTTGCTCTTATCAATTCCAACAGATTCCATCATATCATCAAGGCGATGGAAACGAAGTGTCGTAAAGTTAAGCTGTTTACGAATAGCTTCAACCATCTCCTTGTAATTGGTACTGTCCGGATTAGCATAATCTGCTAAAAGTGCATCACTGACATTCTCACCCTCTCTCTCACGAATAATACGTCTTGTAATAAGATCATACTCTGAATTGGAACGTGAGAAATTAAGAAACTTACAGCCGTGCAAAAGTGGAGGACAGGCAGGTCGTATATGAACCTCCTTAGCGCCGCTTTTATATAAAAATTCAGTTGTTTCTCTGAGTTGTGTTCCCCTTACTATTGAATCATCAATAAGTAACAGGGATTTATCGCTAATAAGCTTGCTTACCGGAATAAGCTTCATTTTAGCAATTAGATTACGCTGGTTCTGATCTGATGGCATAAAAGATCTGGGCCAGGTAGGTGTATATTTAATAAAAGGTCTTGCAAAAGGAATCCCTGAGGCATTGGCATATCCTACGGCATGAGCAATACCGGAATCAGGTACTCCCGCTACAATATCAGGTGAAACATTATCACGCTTGGCAAGAGCATCTCCACAACGATATCTCATTGTTTCTACATTAACGCCTTCATAGCTTGAGGTTGGATAGCCATAATATATCCATAAAAACGTACATATTTTCATGGTGTCCTGAGCAGGACGAACCGTCTCATATCCATCTGCCGTAATATATACTATTTCACCGGGACCTAATTCCTTCTCATCCTGATATCCCAGATTAACGTATGCAAAATTCTCAAATGAAACGCAATATGCATTCTCCTTCTTACCTATTACAAGAGGAGTTCTACCATACAAATCACGTCCGGCATATATTCCCTTCTCGGTCATAACAAGAAGTGTCATAGAGCCGTCAATAACATCCATAGCATAGGCAATACCCTCTGCAATGGTATCCTTCTGATTAATCAATGATGCAACAAGCTCAGTAGGATTAATATTACTGCCGCTCATTTCAAGGAACTGTGTCTTGCCAAAAGCATAAGCATCTCTTACCAGCTCTTCAATATTATTAATACGTCCTACTGTTGTAATTGCATAACTGCCAAGATGCGACTGAATAAGAAGCGGCTGGGGTTCATAATCCGAAATACAGCCAATACCTATTCTACCGTTAAATTCCGTAACATCACGTTCAAACTTGGTACGGAATGGAGAATTCTGAATATTATGTATGGCACGATCAAACCCTCTGTCGCCATACATAGCCATTCCCCCCCGTCTTGTTCCAAGGTGTGAATGATAGTCAGTACCGAAAAACAAATCAAGAACACATTCTTCTTTGGATACTACACCAAATATGCCACCCATTTAAGGCCTCCTATTTTCAAAAATAAACTCATAACCGTCTTAAATTGTAGCACGAGAAGAAGCATAAGACAAACCAAATTTATATAATTTTTTTTAAATATTATTGTAAAATATTACAATTGAGAAAACAAAAATATGAATTATTGCTATCGTCCTCTTTATCCTTCGTCAATATGATACCAGGGTCAAAAGGTCATGCTGACTCGTCGTGCTTGCACGTAAGAGGCTGTATGCACCTTTATGACCCGCCAAAACATGAAAAAGTAGCCATTTTTTGCAGAAAAATGAGCGGATTTTGAATGTTTTGAGG
>JAZQOI010000052.1:0-79832 GCA_045627745.1 Lachnospiraceae bacterium
CACATAAGCTGTCCTTTGGAACCATTGTTCTTATACAGATAGATACTGGGAGCGTTGCAGCGAGGACACTTACAGTCTTCGTCAATGTCGCATTCAGATCTGCGGCTGATAGGCTTGATAGGTTTGTAATCATCCTTATAGCGCCACTTAAGATAAGCCATGAAATCACGATAGTCCCAAGGCTCTACATTGAAGATTAAAGGCAGTTCATCAATCTTAAACTTTTGATATTTAGGTGAGTGGGAATCATCATAAGCCCACTGCTTAAGTGGGATATATTTGCAGATAAAGTTAATTAACTAGCAATTCTGTTTATAGAGTTGTTGAACAAGTTGAAGTAAATAAAGTATAATGTCCATGAGCATTGTCTCCGTGTTGATAATGGTGTTTGTGGTGAACTCATTATACTTCTTTTGGGAGGTCAATGCTCTTTTTATTTTTAGGACTCCAGAAAATGTTGAAAATAAAGGCTTTTAAAGCCTTTAGATAATAAAAAAGTAGTGTTACTTTTGACACTACCAAATCGTAATTGATAACTCGTGTATGCAAAAATTAAAAAGGTTACAGGCGCGGTGTATGATAAAAAAACATCAACATGGACTTTATGATTGATGTAGTCTCATAAGTCTCAATATAGTCTCATGAGATTTGAGACTGTGTGAGATGTAGATAAGTGTGAGAAATGCAGTAAAATCAATGATTTTTGTTGATTCCAATTAAAATTAGTCTCAAGTTAGTCTCATGTAGTCTCAAAATATAGATGAGATTATGAGATTTGCTTGAGACTAGCATTTAAATAAAACATAAGGAGCTAGTAAAGGGCATATGAGAAATCCAATTGAAAATGTAAGTCGTCTGCAAATGCAAATAAATGACTTACAATTGGAAAATCAAATATTGAAGAATCTTTTGGAGAATGCTGGAATTTCTTATAATCAAGAATTGATACGTCTACGAGCAACAAGCGAACTTTGTGATTATGATCCAAATCAAGGGGCAAGAATCCAGATGCCTAAAGAAATAACAGAAGAAATGGCTGTTATGTTTTATTCTAGGTTCTGGGGACGCCAAGATGTGTATGCAAAGCGAAACGAGAAGAAAGATACAGGGGAAGCTAGTTACTTTACGCAATGTCATAATTTTTGGAAAGCAGGATGTCCTAAAAAGCAGAGGAAAAAGATTAATTGTAAAGACTGTAAAAATCAATCATATAAACAATTGAAAAAAGAAGATATCCTAGCGCATTTGAGAGGGACTGCATACAATGCATCAGATGTAATAGGAGTTTATCCTTTGCTACAAAATGGCAAATGTAGATTTTTAGTATACGATTTTGATAACCATGGGAAGGGTGCAGAGAAAAAAGATTTTGCAAATGATGATGATGCATGGATAGAAGAAGTTGAAGCTATGCGAAAAATATGTGTGCTTAATGGAATAGATCCTCTTGTGGAACGATCAAGATCTGGTCGAGGAGCGCATATATGGATTTTCTTTGATAAACCAATCTCGGCAACATTAGTAAGAAAATTTGGTACAGCATTGCTGGATAAGGGTGCTGAACAGGTAAATATGAAATCTTTCAAGTACTATGATAGAATGCTTCCAGCTCAGGATGTACTTCCAGAGGGAGGAGTAGGTAATTTGATAGCGCTTCCGTTGCAAGGAAAAGCATTGAAAGGTGGAAATAGCGCATTTATTGATAGTAATTGGAATGCATATCCAGATCAATGGGAAGTACTATGGAGTAAACCACGTCTTTCAGAAGAATTTATTGAAACAAAGCTAAGAGAGTGGACAGCATCTATGGAAGTAATAGATGAATCTGAGGAAAGAGAAAAACCTTGGGAAAAAAACAGAAAGTTTTCTGCATCAGATGTAATTGGGAAAATGTTGATAACACTTTCTAATGGTATTTATATTGACAGTACAAATATAAGTATATCCTTACAGAATAAGATTCGTAGAATGGCTGCAATTAGTAATCCTATCTATTTTAAGAATCAAGCTATAGGAACATCAAATTATGATACTTCGCGTTGGATTTATTTGGGGCAGGACCATCCCGGTGGATACATAGAAATTCCTCGTGGGTTATATACCACATTAATTGAAAATATTGATAAAGCTAAAATTTCATATGAAATTGAAGATGAGCGTCAAGCGGGTAGACCAATAAATGTAAGGTTTAAGGGGGAATTGAAGCCTGAACAAAAAATCGCCTTGGATGAAATGCATAAGTTTGATAATGGAATATTAAATGCAGCTACCGCATTTGGCAAAACAGTTGTTTGTAGTGCGATTATCGCAGAACGAAGGGTTAATACTTTAATTATCATAGAATCATCTTCTCTTATAGAACAATGACAGGCTTCGTTAGAGAAGTTCTTAGATATTAGTGAAGAATTGCCGGAATACACAACAAAGTCTGGACGGGTGCGAGTGCGAAAAGAATTAATTGGAAAGCTGCAAGGTGCACATGACTCTATGACAGGGATTGTTGATATAGCTATGGCAGGCTCTCTTTGTAAAAAGGGCGAATTTCATAATTTACTTAACAACTATGGATTGATAATTGTTTATGAATGCCATCATGCAGCTTCTGATACAATCTCAAAAGTATTAAAAGAAGTTAAGGCAAAATATGTGTATGGTGTAACAGCAACACCGAAAAGAAGCGATGGTCTTGAGAAGATTAATTATATGTTACTAGGACCTATTCGACACAGTTATACATCAAAAGAAAAAGCTAGGTCTCAAGGCATCGACCATTTAGTATATCCTAGATTTACACCGATTGTTGCTCCGAGAGGTGTGCTTACAGAAAAAATGCATCCTAATGATGCTTATGATATTATTCATAATAATGATGTTCGTGATGAATTGATTATTAACGATGTAAAGGCATGTATATTAGCAGGACGTACACCTGTGGTGTTATCAAAGTACAAGGATCATTCTGAAAAGTTGTATGATAGACTACAAGGCTATGCAGATTATTTGTTCCTAATGACGGGTAATAATTCTAAAAAAGAACATAAAAAGATATTAGAGCAGTTACATCAGGTAGCAGCAGATAAAACAATAATCTTAATTGCAACAGGCTCATTAATTGGTGAAGGGTTTGATTTTCCGCGATTAGATACATTGATTATGGCAATGCCTGTATCTTTCCGTGGTGTAGTAGAGCAGTATGCAGGACGACTGAATCGAGATTATGTAGGAAAAGAAAATGTAATTGTATATGATTATGTAGATAGTCATATTCCTATGTTTGATAATATGTATGCGAAGAGATTGAAAGCATACAAACAGATTGGATATGAAATTTGCGGTGGAATAACAAATGAAAAGCAAACAGCGAATGCAATTTTTGATAGTGGAAACTATTATGAAGTGTATAGAAAAGATTTACTTAGCGCAAATGAGAATATCGTTATTTCGAGTCCAGCTATTAGTGGAGCTAAGATATATGAGCTGATTCGTTTATTAAAGGAAAAGCAGCTATCTGGTGTAGAAATTACTATTGTTACATGGGAACCAGATTCATATAGCTTTGGTGATGCAAGTTATTGGATGCAGTTACATGAGGAAATGCGTCAGACTGGCTTTTATATGAAAACAGTTGAAGATACTTGTGAACATTTTGCTATTATGGATCAGGAAATTGTGTGGTATGGAAGTATGAATCTTCTTGCTAATGCAAAAGGGGAAGACAGCATGATGAGAGTTCAAAGTAAAGAAATAGCAATGGAATTAATGGAGCTTACTTTTGGGAAGGAAGCTCGTTAGCAAAAGTTTATATTGTAGTAATAATTCAATTCCTTTTTGATGGCATCTCTGTTATAATGTCCGTGGCAACACTTTGACAACAGAAAATCAGTAAGCCCAAATAATCTGTGCAACAGAGATAAAATACAGGCAATTACGGCACAAAACTTAAACAGAAATGTTTAGAAATAGAATGTAAATTGCCGAGATGGAATAGTGCCTGGTGGCTTACAAGGACAGTATAAAAACAATTAAATAAATATGAACTAATAAGTGCAGTATTGGATAATTTTTTACTATTCATACTGCACTTTTGTATAATTGGGATTAATCTCAATGTTAGACTACTACAACTAAAGGTGCGTTATTTGTTAAGGTGATTGAACTGCCGTGTGCTAAACGGGTCGCATGGTGGTGTGAGAGGTCGAGGTTTCTTATTTAAGAGAAATCTCTCCAATTAGATTTAAAAATTAGAAATATGAATAAATGACTTTTGGGTTTGTTTGTGACATTTAAGGTTGAAGATTTGGCTTATTTAAGGTAATATTAGAGGTAAGAATGTTTGCTGTTTTTTAAGCAGAAGTTTAATAAAATATACTATTCGTTAGCGTAGGAATATTTGTGCTGACGAAATAAGAGGACATGGTGTTATGGGAGAAGAATCATTTTCTTCATTGGTTCATAAGGTTGATATAGATACAGCTTGGCTACAGGGATTGCAGGATTATTATTGTAATATTGCAAAGCTATTTGTATTTATTGTTGACGAAGATGGAAATATGCTTACTGAAATGTCGGGCAATCCTAATGAGATTGGCCGTATTTCTGCTGTTATTTCGAATTCACAGGTTTCTCAGATGATTGATCGTGTTATGCATTCCAATGCTGAGGAACAGATAGTTGAAAAAACAGAATACTCTAATATTAGAATTGCCACTATAGCAATTAAGACAGATGGAGCAGCACCTATGTGCTGGGTTGTGCTTGGTGTTATTGATTCAGAGGAAGACGAGAGTGCCATATTGAACATTTCTTCCAAAATTCATGAGAGTGATTTCTTAAAGGCATTGGATTTCCTTAGGATTATATCCAAGAAGATATATCAGACCACATATTCTAGGGTTAATGCTGTTGCGGAGTCTGTAAGAAGTAAGTCTGCTGAGCTTGAAATGCTTCATGAGCTTCGAAAGTCTGAATTTATGACGGATATTGTATCGCTTCTTGACAGTGATGAATCCTTTGAAGAAATATGCGACCAAATGGTTAGGTACGTGGGTGGTTTTTCTGATATTGCCTATGCATATGTTATCAGACCTAATGTCAATGGTTCAAATGTTGACGTTATGGGTGAATACGATAAAAAAGGCGTTATTCCACTACTTAAGATTATTAAGTCAGAGGATGTCTTAAGACATCTTAAGGGTATTGGTGACAAGCCTATGGTTATTTCTTATAAAACAAGACTTGAGCAGGAGTTTCGTGAATGGCTAACAGATGTTGGGGTTACAGCTGCTGTGATTCTTCCTATATTTACCAGTAAGCCCAACAGACAGGTGGCAATGTATGTGATTTTTGCAGATAATGCTACCGGAAGAGTGTGGGATCGTGAGGAAATTAAGGTATTTGGTGATGCAGAGCGTATCATTCAGAGTATTCTTGAAAAGAGGATTCAGAAGAATTCGCTTGCCAGCTCTTATAAATCACTGGAATCCATTCTTGACAATGTAGGTTCAGCTATTTATGTTCGAGATATTGAATCCGGTAAAATACTCTTTGCAAACAGAATTTTTAAGAATTCCTTTGAACGTGAAATGGAAGACGGAACCATTGAGAATCTGTTTGAAAAGGAACAGCGCTACAATGCAGGTGCATGTTCTTTTGAAGTTGAATATATTAAGAGACACAGATGGTACGACCTTAATACTACCTATATAAGATGGGTTGACGGACGTAAGGTGTTACTGTGTTCCATTTTTGATATTACAGATAAAAAGTTATATCAGCAGAAGATAGAACAACAGGCAAATAATGATTTCCTTACCGGCTTATACAATAGAATGAGCTGTGAGCGTGATTTACTTCGCTATATTGAAGCAGCTAAGCAACATCACAGTAAGGGTGCTTTATTGTATCTGGATTTGGATGATTTTAAACATATTAATGATGGTTTGGGACATCAGTATGGTGATGTGCTTCTTAAGGCTATTTCTCATTGTTTACAGCGTATTGAGGGGGTTGAGCATACCTGCTACAGAATGGGTGGAGATGAATTTATTATTATAATTCCCCACACCAGCTATGAAAAATTTGATTCGATTATTGAAGAAATAAGAGTTGTATTTAACAAGCCCTGGTTCCTTAAGGGGGCTGATTACTATTGTACTACCAGTATGGGAATTGTGACTTTCCCTGATGAGGCTGATACGGTACAGGATGTTATTAAGAAGGCTGATATTGCCATGTATGAGGCTAAAAGAAGTGGCAAGAACAGGACTGCCTTCTACAGTGAGAGTAAGGGCTCTGAATCCAATAAGCGTCTTGATATGGAAAAGAGCATGCGTGATGCTACCACTAATGATTATCAGGAATTTGAGGTATATTATCAGCCTATTATTGATACCTATAAGGGTGGTGTATGTACCGGCGCTGAGGCATTAATACGTTGGAATTCCTCTGAACTTGGCTTCGTATCTCCCGGTGATTTTATTCCACTGGCAGAGTATTTGGGACTCATTAATCCCATTGGCAATTATGTGCTGAAAGAGGCATGTATGGCTTGTAAGCACTGGAATGAAAGTGGTCATCCATATTATAAGGTTAATGTTAATTTGTCTGTGGTTCAGCTACTTCAGAACGATGTGGTGGAAACAATAGAGAATATTATTAAGGAAACAGGAATTAATCCTCGTAATCTTACATTGGAGGTCACTGAAAGTCTGGCAATTAATGATATGGAACGCATGAAGAAGATTCTGTGCAATATTAAGAAGCTGGGCGTTAGAATTGCTTTGGATGATTTTGGAACAGGATACTCATCGCTTAGCCATATTCGCGAGATACCTCTTGATGTAATTAAGGTGGACCAGAGCTTTGTACGTGAGCTTGCTTCTGACCAGTATGCTCAGGCATTTGTTAAAATGGTAGGAGAGCTGGCTGACGCCCTTAATGTTAAGATATGTGTTGAGGGTATAGAAACAGAGGAACAGCTACGGGTTCTTGATGATATGAATATTCGATTGATTCAGGGCTTCTATTTTGACAAGCCAATGAGAAGATATGCCTTTGAAGAAAAATATGTATCTAATTTGTCTGACCATATGGAGCCGCCTAAGGATTTTTTTGATCCTATTGAGGGCCTTACGGACGAGGAGAGAAATATATAATTGTAAGTGGAACAATTACCTTTGCAGTTTAAGCCTTCGGTGAATCGTTAAGATGTGCAGACGAATATTTTTGGTAGCTTTTTTGATTTTTTATGATTGGAGGGTTGCTTATGAATGAAATAGAACAGCTTAAGAAATGGGTGGATGAATCTGACAATATTGTCTTCTTTGGAGGCGCCGGAGTATCTACAGAATCCGGGATTCCTGATTTTCGTTCTGTAGACGGATTATATAATCAAAAGTATGATTATCCGCCGGAAACAATTTTGTCCCATTCATTTTTTAAATGTAAGCCGGAGGATTTTTACAGCTTTTATCAGGACAAAATGTTATGCCTGGATGCTTCGCCTAATGCTGCACATAAAAAGCTTGCAGAATGGGAAAGTCAGGGTAAGCTTAAGGCTATTGTCACCCAGAATATAGATGGGCTTCATCAAAAGGCCGGTTCTAAGAAGGTTCTCGAGCTTCATGGTAGTGTGCATAGGAATTATTGTCAGCAGTGCGGTGAGTTTTATGATGCTGAATATATGAAAGCAGCAGCCGGTGTTCCGGTATGCGATAAATGTGGAGGCGTTATTAAGCCGGATGTAGTATTGTATGAAGAAGGACTTGATAATAACGTTCTGTCAGAATCTATTAAATGCATTAGTGAGGCTGATGTGTTAATTATTGGAGGAACTTCTCTTGTGGTATATCCGGCAGCAGGTTTGATTGATTATTACAGAGGAAATAAGCTTGTTCTTGTGAATAAGAGTAAAACCTCAAGAGATGGCATTGCCAATCTTGTAATTTCCGGAGCTATTGGAGAAATATTTAGTCAGCTATAACCGGAGATGAATGTTTTTATTTGATGTGAAGGATTCACAAAGGGAATAAGATTACTGTTCAGTCCCTGACAGGCGCTCTGTTTTATGTTAACTACATCTGAAAATGGGCTGATTCTGAAATGCAGAGTTACTAAACGAGCATTGGCTATTATATAAAATGGATTGTATTAGTCGTACTATCAATAGTATTATTTGGATTGAGTCACTATGCGATTGATCCCTTGATGGAAATTTGGTAGTAAAAAAGGAAAAATATTAAGACTGCGTTAGATATCTTTGCGCAGTCTTTAATTCTTTTAAACACTATTATAGTATTAACGATACTGATTTATAATGAAAATTATCTAAATATTGTTACTTCTTGCTAATTTACATAATATATGATATTCTGAATTTGACTTTTATGGTCAAGGGGACATAAATGTATTTGAGATTACTGAGGTGGGGGATAAATGCATTTTTGCTCAGTTACCGGTTAGGTACTGAACAGTAACTACCGGTAATCTTATAAGTGAAGGGAGTTATAGGATGAATCCGAAATTTTTTGACGTCAAGAAAGAGAAACAGGATGCTATTATTAATGCTGCTTTGATGGTATTTGCCGAGAACGGATATAAGAAGGCCAGTACAGATATCATTGTTAAGGAGGCAGGAATATCCAAGGGATTATTGTTCCACTATTTTATTAGTAAACAGGGACTTTATGAATTTGTTTATGATTATAGTGTTAAATATATGGTTCTTGAGTTGACTCAATCAGTCAAGAAAACAGAAGAGGATTTCTTTGAAATACAGCGTGGAATTGAGCTGGCGAAGACAAGGGTTATGAAGAATTACCCTTATATGCAGCAATTCTTAAGTAATGTTAAGTTTGAGACTGCTGATGAAGCCTTAAGCTGTATTATAGAATCAAAGGGACAGCTTGAAGAACTTTATAGCTCTATTTACCGTCAGGCTGATTTGTCAAAATTCTATTCAATGATAGATGTTGAGAAGGTTGTTTCGATGATAGGATGGATGTCGGATGGCTTTATTAAGGAGAAGTTCCGTAAAGGTAATCCGGATCTTGATGAGATGAACGGCGAGTTTACACAATATCTTTCTATGCTTCGTGATCATTTCTATAAGGATTCAGGTCGTGGTTTGTCAGCAATTATAGATGAGATTGAGAATAATAATGACAGCGCTGTTATGGATAGCATCCGTGAAGCGTTAGGACGTAAGGCTACTAAGGAAATGACTTTTGAGGAACGTCTTGCGGCCGGCAAGAAGCCTCTTGTAGAACTTCCACCGCAGGAGGAGAAGGTTGTAGAGGTTAAGGAGCCTGAGGTTGTGGAAGAAAGTCCTGTATTAACAGAGGATGAGATTAAGAATGCAGCCAAGGAAGCAATGATGGAAGCCTATGCTGTTGATCCGCAGGCTGAGGAGAAGGCCGTTAATGATATGGTTTCAGCTAATGTACAGAATTCCCTTGCAATGGAAGTGGAGAGGATACTTAATGAAGAAAAGTCATTAGAGGATGCAGAAGAAGCAGAGGTTTCTACTCTAAACGATATAGAATCTGTTGATTCAGGCGAAGAAGATACGCCGGAGGATGAATCGGATAAAAATATAGAAGTCGATACGACTGCAGATATAGCGGAAGAAACAAAAGTGCAGGAAGTAGCTTCAGAGGATGAAATCATAGATGAAGATGCAACGGATGAAGATGTTTCAAAGGATGAAGTTACAACTGTTGAAGCAACCGAAGAAGCAACCGAAGAAGCAACTGATGAAGCAACTGAAGAAGCAACCGAAGAAGCAACCGATGAAGTAACTATAGATAATGAAGATGAAGAAGTCCAAAATGAAGACGAGGATGAAGAAGAACCGGCTTCTGATTTAGAATCTGGTGAATCCTTGTTAGGGGAGAATAATAAGACACAGAATAATAGGTCTGATATAAGAGAAGTATTTGCGGATATGTCAGAAGAAGATAAGAATGCAAGGGATAGAGAGGAAATGGGGCCGGCTCCTGTTCTTCCTGATATTAAGCCTGATTCCTTTAACAAAATAGAGAAGGTTGCAGATGAAAAGGATGGGGAGGACACTCCTAATAGCTTCGCATATTATCCGTTGGCTTTTTAGGTGATATCTTTTGACGTTACAGAGTAGGAAGTTTATTAGCCCTGGTGTTTTTACACTTAGGGCTTTTGATTGTTACTGCTCAGGGTCTGAACAGTAGCAGCAAAACACATTTATAATTTTTTTCTTTACAAATGCATAATAAGGAGTATTATTATACATAATTATTATTTTAATCATTTCACTACGTTTCGTAATTATTCCCGAAAGATTTTTGCTGGATTTGTTGCTGCGTAAATTTGTTTTGTTTTTGAATGGAGGATTTAATGAACCGAGAAAAATATGAGAGCTTAGGACTTACTGTGCTGAAGGATATTGCAAAGAGTCGCGGCATTAAGCATTTGTCGGGACTTAAAAAGGCTGATATTATCGAGGCTATGCTAGAACTTGATAGAAAAGAGGAAGAGGAGAAGTCTGATAATGATACAGCGGTAAAAGATACCAAAAAGGAAGAAACTATTAAGAAACCTATTATTCGTAAATCTGAAAATATTATTCATATTAATCAGGATGGTAAGGTTCAGAGAAACAAAACTAAAAGAAATTCCGCTGATGATGTTAAGCAGGATAAAGCTGAGAATGTCTCTCAAAAGACTGAGGAGTCAAAGGGTGAGATGACTATGGCTGAGATTACACCTATTGAAAGCTCATCCTATGATTTTAAGGAAAATAAGAAGCTGACAGAGGATATAGATATTTCTGATGAAAAGAGAAGTCTTGACAGTGGTATCGTTGCCGAGGGTATTCTGGAGGTTCTTGCAGATGGCTATGGATTTATAAGAAGTGAGAATTATTTGCCCGGTGAGAACGATGTATATGTTGCACCCAGTCAGATAAGGCGTTTCGGTCTTAAAACAGGTGATATTATTTCCGGTAATACAAGAGTCAGGAATCAAAATGATAAATTTGGAGCATTGTTATATGTTAAGACAATAAATGGTGTTCTTGCTACAGAAATGCCAAGGCGTAAGAACTTTGAAGATCTTACTCCTGTTTTCCCGGATGAGAGACTTAAACTTGAAACTCCCGGTGGTTCGGTTGCTATGAGAATTATGGATCTTATGTCACCTGTAGGTAAAGGACAACGTGGTATGATTGTGTCACCGCCTAAGGCCGGTAAGACTACATTACTTAAGGATGTTGCCAAATCAATTACAAGGAATAATCCGGAAATGCATCTTATTATTCTTCTTATTGATGAACGTCCTGAGGAGGTTACTGATATTAAGGAAGCAATAGAGGGTAACAATGTTGAGGTTATATATTCCACCTTTGATGAGCTTCCTGAGCATCATAAGCGTGTATCGGAGATGGTTATTGAGCGTGCCAAGCGTCTTGTAGAAGGAGGAAGAGATGTTACTATTCTTCTTGATTCGATTACCAGACTTACAAGGGCATATAATATGACTGTTCCACCAAGTGGACGTACACTTTCCGGTGGTCTTGATCCGGCAGCGCTTCATATGCCTAAGCGATTTTTCGGAGCTGCCCGTAATATGAGAGAGGGCGGATCACTTACCATTCTTGCTACTGCACTTATTGAGACCGGTAGTAAGATGGATGACGTTGTATATGAGGAATTTAAGGGAACTGGTAATATGGAAATGGTTCTTGATCGTAAGCTTTCCGAGAAGCGTGTTTTCCCTGCCATAGATATTCCTAAGTCAGGTACTAGAAGAGAGGATCTTCTTCTTACAGCAGAAGAGCTTGAGGCAATTAATATTATGAGAAAGGCACTTAATGGTCTTAAGGCAGAGGAAGCTGTAGAAAAAATTCTTGATATGTTTGTTAGAACAAAATGTAATCGAGAGTTTGTACAGATGGTTAAGAAATTAAGATTTATTTAGTCTTATTAATAAAAAATATTTTTGTACTTGCAATTGGCTTATAGCTATGCTACAATAAACGAGCTGTTTAATTGAACAAATGTAATTTGATTTATAGAGAGGTGAAACTAATGAGAGAAGGAATCCATCCAAATTATCAGCAGGCTACAGTTACATGTAACTGCGGAAATACTTTTACAACAGGTTCAACCAAGCCTGAGATTCACGTAGAAATCTGTTCTAAGTGCCATTCATTCTACACAGGACAGCAGAAGAGCGCAAGAACTGATGGACGTATTGAGAAGTTTAATAAGAAATACGGCGTAGCAAGCAAATAATGAGGTTTGAAGGGTTGAGGCGAATACCTCAACCTTTTTTTACTCGATTTTTCTAAGGGAGAATCAAATGGCAAGAAATAAATATAGTGATCATTATTCCGGAATTGGCGGACAGGCGGTAATTGAAGGAATAATGATGAAGAATAAGGATAAGTATGCGGTTGCTGTAAGAACTCCTTCAGGTGAGATAAATGTTGCACTTGAGGAATATGAGTCTTTTGCACCCAGCGAAAAGTTAACTAAAATTCCATTTATCCGTGGTATTTTTAATTTTATTGATTCGTTGATTCTTGGTACAAGAACACTTAATTATTCAGCCTCGTTTTATGAGGAGGAAGAGGAAAAACTTACAAGAAAGCAGAAACAGAAGCCTTTGGACAGGTTGTTCGGTGAGAATGCAGAAAAGATATGCACGGGCTTTACAGTTGCTCTTTCTGTGATTTTGGCTGTTGCATTATTTATGTTGCTGCCTTATTTTCTCTCACGTTTCCTTAGCAGATGGGTTGCTTCTGAAACCCTAATAGCTATTCTGGAGGGTGTAATAAGAATCGCTATTTTTGTTCTGTATCTGGTGTCTATTTCGCTTATGAATGATATTAAACGTGTATTTATGTATCATGGTGCTGAACATAAGTGTATAAACTGTCTTGAACATGGATATCCGTTAACTGTTGAAAATGTAGCTGCTTCCTCAAGACAGCATAAGAGGTGCGGAACAAGCTTTTTATTCTTAGTGGTATTTATCAGTGTTGTTC
Source organism: Lachnospiraceae bacterium (assembly GCA_045627745.1). GTDB lineage: Bacteria > Bacillota > Clostridia > Lachnospirales > Lachnospiraceae > UBA2868. Next base: position 13,025 of record JAZQOI010000052.1, read on the forward strand.
TATTTGTTTTCATAAGGGTTAATGACCCTGTTATGCGAGTGGTAGTAAGGATATTGCTTATTCCTGTTATAGCCGGTATTTCCTATGAGATTATCAGACTGGCAGGTAAGAGCAATAGCCTGTTTGTCAGGATTATTTCAGCTCCCGGTCTTTTTCTTCAGAAGCTCACTACCAGAGAGCCTGACGTAGAAATGATAGAGGTTGCCATGATAGCTGTTGACGCTGTGTTTGACTGGCGTACATATCTGTACGAGGAATTTGGAGTAATTATAAATGAGTAGCACATATAGAGAGTTATATGACAGGGGTGCAAGGCTTCTTGTTAATGCAGGAATTTGTGACTACGCAATTGATTCAAGATTACTTCTTGAATATGTATGTTCAACGGACAGAAATTATCTGCTGGCTCACGGAGATAATGAGGTTGATAGTGAGAAGGAGTCTGAATATCTTGAATTAATAGAGAAGCGCTGCAAGCATATTCCACTTCAGCATCTTACTAAGGAACAGGAATTCATGGGACTTAGGTTCATGGTGAATGAAAATGTTCTTATTCCCAGACAGGATACAGAATGTCTTGTGGAAGAAGTAATGTGTGATATGGGTGATGGGCTTAGAGTTCTTGATATGTGTACAGGTTCCGGCTGCATTATAATCAGTCTTTCAAAATATAAGAATGATTATGAAGCGGTAGGTGTAGATGTTTCGGAAAAAGCCCTGGAGGTTGCCAGAAAAAACGCGGCACTTAATGAGGTTAAGGTTGATTTTGTGTTAAGTGATTTGTTTGCAGGGCTTGATATAAATAATAAATTTGATGTTATTGTATCCAATCCGCCCTATATTGAATCAGACGTTGTTGATACGCTAATGCCTGAGGTTAAGGACTATGAGCCCAGAATGGCTCTTGACGGAGATAGTGATGGACTTAAGTACTATCGCCTGATTACAGAGGAGGCGGCTTGTTACCTTAATCCCGGAGGAAGTCTGTATTACGAGATAGGATATAATCAGGCTGAGGCTGTGAAGAATATTATGGAAAAGTCAGGATTTACGGATGTTTGTGTGGTGAAGGACTTAGCAGGTCTTGATCGTGTAGTGAAAGGGAGAAAGAAATGTTTGATAAACTAGAGGATCTTGTTCTTCGTTATGAAGACATTATGAACGAGCTTAATGAACCCGGTGTTGCGGACAATCAGAAGCGTTTCCGTCAGTTAATGAAGGAACAGAGCGATTTAACACCAATAGTTGAAGCCTATAAAGAGTATAAGAAGAATAATCAGGATATTGAGGATTCACTTGCAATGCTTTCAGAGGAATCTGATGAGGATATGAAGGAAATGCTCAAGGAAGAACTTAATCAGGCTAAGAAGAATGTGGAAGAGTTGGAAGGAAAGTTAAAAATACTTCTTCTTCCTAAAGATCCTAATGATGATAAGAACGTTATTGTAGAAATTCGTGCCGGTGCAGGTGGAGACGAGGCTGCGCTGTTTGCTGCTGAAATATACCGTATGTATGTGCATTACGCCGAAGGAAAGCGATGGAAGGTTGAAACACTGGAGGTTGAAGAAATCGGCATCGGTGGAATGAAGAGTGTAACCTTTATGCTGACAGGTCAGGGCGCATATTCCGTTATGAAGTACGAATCGGGTGTTCATCGTGTTCAACGAGTTCCCGAAACTGAATCGGGTGGACGAATCCATACCTCTACCATTACTGTAGCTGTAATGCCTGAGGCTGAGGATGTGGATGTTACAATAGATGAAAAGGATATTCGTATTGATGTATGTCGTGCTTCCGGTAATGGTGGTCAGTGTGTCAATACTACAGACTCTGCTGTTCGTCTTACACATTATCCCACAGGTATTGTTATTTATTCTCAGACAGAGAAATCACAGCTTCAGAATAAGGAAAAGGCTTTCGCCCTTCTTCGTGCGAAATTATACGATTTAGAGCAACAGAAGGCTCATGATGCCGAAGCAGAGCTTAGAAAGAGTCAGATAGGAACCGGTGATCGTTCTGAAAAAATCAGAACCTACAATTTCCCGCAGGGACGTTGTACGGATCACAGAATTAACCTTACGCTCTATAAGCTTGACAGAATTATGAATGGCGATATCCAGGAGATAATTGATGCTTGTATTGCAGCCGACCAGGCTGCCAAGCTTAGCAAGATGCAGGATAATTAATAGAAAAAAGTCGGTAGAAGGGAATTGCTTCGCTTCTACCGACTTTTTTTATGAAAAGTTATAGGGGGGATAAATAACGCCCTTTTCGGTGATTATTGCGGTTATTAATTCGTTTGGAGTAATATCAAATGCCGGATTGTACACATTGATTCCGACAGGGGCCATTCTGTTCTCGTACCAGCAATCGGTTACTTCAGATGGATTACGCATTTCTATTTTAATGTCTTTTCCTGTCTTGGTTTTAGGGTCTATGGTAGATGAGGGCGCACAAACATAGAAGGGAACATTATAGTATTTGGCAACGGTAGCAACTACTGAGGTTCCTATCTTGTTGGCTACATCACCATTGGCAGCCACTCTGTCACAGCCTACAAGTACTGCGTTGATTTTGCCTTCTCTCATTAGGGATGCAACCATATTGTCACAGCTTAGGGTTACATTAAGCCCTGCTGAATGTAGTTCGTATGCAGTAAGTCTTGCTCCCTGTAAAAGGGGTCTTGTTTCGTCACAGTATATTCTAAAGTCATAACCACGTTCGTGACCTAGATACATTGGAGCGGTAGCTGTCCCGTATTTGCTGGTGGCAAGCTGACCTGCGTTGCAGTGAGTAAGAATACCATCACCTTTTTTTAATAGGGTTAATCCGTTTTCACCAATGCGCCTGCACATATCTGTGTCCTCTTCCTTAATTGTGTAGGCTTCCTGTTTTAACTTATTTAATATTTCGGAAATGGCCAGATTTGAGTTGACGGTTACTATCTTTTCCATTCGTTTAAGCGCCCAGGACAGATTTACCGCTGTAGGTCTTGAAGAATTAAGATAGTCGGAATCTTTTTTGAATTCTGCAAGAAAATCATCGTAATTAAGGTTTTGATGTTTGCTGGCAAGAAGGTATATTCCCAAGGCTGCTGTAACACCTATTGCCGGTGCTCCACGTACCTTTAGCTTTAGTATTGCATCATAGATGTCTTCGGCTGTTGAAAGCTTAAGAATCTCTGTATGGGATGGAAGCTTGGTCTGGTCTATTATTTCAAGAACCATTTCTTCTTCATTAAATGTAATTGTTTCATAATCAAGAATTGATTTGGGTGAATTCATTGTATTCCTCCTTACTGATTTTATAACCAATACCTCTCTTTTATGAAGCGTAGGAAGTACGCACAGTCACAGATGTCCCCAGATTTAAGACAAGCATAGGTGGGGAATTACAAATATGTCGTGACATATTTGTAAAGCTTTGAATTTAAAATGGTCTTCTAAGATGTAGTTAGAGCACACCGGAAACTGTTGCATTATATTATAGCATGTATTCAGAATAAAACGTAGTACAGTATGTTCACTAAAAATCATAGGGCTACTGTTCGGTTCTGACCGGCAACAGGACTAAAAGTCACATTATATCCAAATTATCACAACTGCAAGCGCATTAGTTTGCCGTTGAATAGCAACTAAAGAGCAATGTTACTATAATGTTTCTTGAAATGTTAAAAAGTAACAAAATAAAGTTACAAAATTAATGTGGAATATGCTGTATCTTGTGGGTAAGATGGCTCGTATGCATATATATAGAATAAATCTATTGTTAAATGCGCATAAAATAGTGAATGGAAAATACATAAAACAAAACAAATTATACAAAATTTGGCGTTTTGATACTGAAAACCATACAACATATTGATTCTTGACCGTGTAGTAGCTTTGTAGTAAAGTAGCATTGTTATTTAAGAGGAAGATTCTAAATGTGTTTCTCGTAGTTGAGATTGCGATTATGCGCAATCCTCCACGGAGGGAAAGGGGTGTAAATATGCAGGAATGCAAGATTAGATTAGGATGGGAAGAGGTTTCTGAATTTGTTCAGAAGGCTTCAAAATGTGATTTTGATATTGATATTTTTTATAACAGATTTGTAATTGATGCAAAATCAATTTTAGGTGTGCTTGGACTTGATTTTAATCAGGTTCTCACAGTGAGATATGGTGGGCAGAATACTGATTTTAATATGATGCTTAAGCGCCTTGCTGTAGGTTGATTTATACTTATATGTTTTATTATGTGGCTGTTGTCTGACATTTGTGTTAGGACAACAGCTTTTTTGTTTTCTCTCTTGTAGCTTTGGTTATGACAAAGGCAAAGCATATGGATAAAGAAAGCAGAGGATCAAAATAGTATGCTCAGAGCTTCAACATTAACAGTGTATCGCAAGACAGATTATGCGGCTGAAACAAGAGTCAGATTATATGACCGGGTTGCAGTCGCTTTATTGGTTGTAATGCATTGGTTTTTGAGCTATCATAGTTCAGTAGTTTATATTTAGAGGATGTGTATTTTATGGAAGATAGGTCTGCTAACAGAATATTGGTTTCCGTGAGAAATCTTGTGGAATTTATTCTGCGTTCAGGTGATATTGATAATAGAAAGAAAAGTGGACCTGATATAACATCCATGCTTGAGGGTGCTAAAATTCATAGAATGATTCAGGCTAAGATGGGAATAGAATATCATCCGGAGGTTATGCTTAAAACTACAATACCCGGAAATGAATATGATATTGTTATTGAAGGCAGAGCAGATGGAATAATATATAATGATGATACCCTTAAGGAGTATGCTGATATTTGTTCTGTAGATAATATTCCTGTAACATTAAATGATAATCGACCTACAATAGATGAAATTAAATGCACATATCTTGATTTGGATAAGCTTAAGCAGCCTGTAGCGGTTCATCTTGCTCAGGCAAAATGCTATGCATATATGTTTGCAAATATGTATTCTCTTCGTGAAATATCCGTAAGGATGACTTATTGTAATATTTCCACTCAGGAGCTTAAATATTTTCATGAAACCTATACCTTTGTAGAAATAAGAAACTGGTTCTTTGAACTGATTGATTCTTATAAAAGGTGGGCGGATTTTGAATTTGGCTGGAAGAGATTAAGAAATGAGACAATAAGGGCTGTTGATTTTCCCTTCCAATACAGAGAAGGACAGAAGGAGCTTGTTACTCAGGTTTATCAGACTATTTATCATGGAAGGAAATTATTTTTGGAGGCACCAACGGGAGTAGGTAAGACTGTTTCGACTATATTTCCCACTGTTAAGGCTTTCGGAGAGAATTTGTGTGACAAGATGTTTTATCTTACTGCCAAGACAATTACCAGAACGGTTGCGGCTGATTGCTTTGATATTTTACGCTCCGGTAATCTTAGAATGAAGACAGTGGTAATAACCGCGAAGGAGAAAATATGTCCCCTTGAAAAGCCGGATTGTAATCCGATAGGCTGCGCTATGGCAAAGGGGCATTTTGACAGGGTGAATGATGCTATCTATGACCTTTTGATGAGTGAGGATTCATTTACTCCTGCCAAAATCACAGAATATGCTATGAAGCATAATGTTTGTCCATTTGAAATGAGTCTTGATTTGTCTCTTTTTTGTGATGGAATTATTTGCGACTACAATTATGTATTTGATCCGAATGTATATCTTAGGCGATTTTTTGGAGATTGTGTTTTAGGCAGATATGTATTTCTTGTGGATGAGGCCCACAATCTTGTAGATCGCGGAATTGATATGTATAGTGCCACTCTTTATAAAGAGAAGTTTTTGGAAATAAAGCATCTGATTAAGGAAACAGATCCCAGACTTGACAGAGCTCTTGGGGGCTGCAACAGAAAGCTTCTTGCAATGAAAAGAGAATGTGAAAATGTGCTTGTGTTACCGGATATTTCTGAGTTTGTTATGATGCTTGGAAGAGCACTTTCAAGGCTTGAGACTTTCCTTGATGAGCAGGAGCATTTTGCGGCTAAGGATGAATTACTTGAGTTTTATTTTGATATTCGTCATTTTATGAATATGTATGATAATATGGGGGAGGAGGATTACAGAATTTACTGTGAGCATACCTTCAATGGTGATTTTTATATTAAACTCCTATGTGTGAATCCTTCCGAATCCTTGAAGCGTCGATTGGATAAGGCGCAGAGTACTGTGTTTTTCTCAGCCACCCTACTTCCGGTTAATTATTATAAGGATATGCTTGGAGCTAACGAGGATGATTACTCTGTTTATGCAAAGTCAATTTTTGATGATAAAAAAAGAGGCTTGTTTATTGCAAGAGACGTTAGTTCTAAGTATACTAGAAGGAATGAGACTGAGTATTATAATATTGCGTGTTATATTAACAAGATAATTAATGCAAGGTCGGGAAATTATATGGTATTCTTTCCTTCTCATGCATTCCTTGGTGAGGTATTAAAGTCATACGAATCGGAATTTGCTTCTGATAATGTAGAGATTCTTGTTCAGAAGGTGAACATGAATGAGAATGAAAGAGAAGATTTTTTAAGAAGATTTGATGATGAACCGGGGCTTTATGATGTTAAAAGCGGTTCTGCTCTTGTGGGCTTTTGTGTTATGGGAGGCATTTTTTCAGAAGGAATTGATTTGAAAAAAGACAGCTTAATAGGTGCTGTTATTGTGGGAACCGGACTTCCCATGGTATGTAATGAAAGGGAGATTCTTAAGAACAGCTATGATTCCCTTGGGGTTAACGGATTTGATTATGCGTACAGATTTCCCGGGATGAATAAGGTTTTACAGGCTGCGGGAAGGGTTATCAGAACAGAAGAGGATGTGGGAATTGTTGCTTTGCTTGATGAACGGTTTCTTACTCCTTCCTATACTAAGCTTTTTCCACGGGAATGGAAAAATTATGAAACCTGTACATTAAATAATATTTCCGAGAAGCTTGAGGAATTTTGGGGTTTATTTGAAGATAATGATTTATATATATAATCAATTGAAAGAAGAGGTAGAAAGATGATTTGCGAAAATATACTTGACCATATTGGACATACTCCGATGATTAGGCTTAACAGAATGGTAGGTCCTGATTCGGCTGAGGTTCTTGTGAAGTTTGAGGGCCTTAATGTGGGAGGCTCCATTAAGACAAGAACTGCATATAATATGATTAGACAGGCGGAAAGAGAAGGTATTATTACAAGGAATACGATTATTGTGGAACCTACCAGTGGCAATCAGGGTATTGGACTTGCTCTTATCGGAGCTGTCAGAGGTTATGAAACAATAATTATTATGCCGGATTCTGTCAGCGAAGAGAGAAGAAAGCTTGTTGCTCATTATGGCGCTAAGGTGATTTTGGTTCATGATGCCGGGAATATAGGTGCCTGCATAGATGAATGTGTTAAAATCGCAAATGATATGGCAGATGAAAATCCTAACGTATTTGTACCTCAACAATTTGAAAACCCTGCTAATCCTATGGCTCACAGAAATCATACGGGATTGGAGATAATGGAGCAGGTTGCAGGTCCCATACATGGTTTTTGTTCGGGAATTGGAACGGGAGGTACTCTTAGCGGTATAGGAGAAGTGTTAAGACGTCAGTATCCCTTTATTGAAATCTGGGCGGTCGAGCCTGAACATGCGGCAATTCTTGCAGGTGGAAATATTGGAACACATCTTCAAATGGGAATAGGGGATGGACTTATTCCGGATAATCTTAATATGAATATTTTTGATGATATATATATTGTTACAGACGAGGAAGCAATAGAAACTGCCAAGGATTTGGCTCGTAAGGAAGGAATTATGTGTGGAATATCATCGGGAACTAATGTGGCAGCAGCTATTAAGCTTGCAGAAAAATTAGGACCCGGTAAAACCGTAGTTACTGTGCTTCCTGATACTGCTGAAAGATATTTTTCAACACCTCTTTTTGGAGAATAGAGGAAATAGTGTTACTTAATCCGTGCCCTTTGGCGCGGATTTTTTATTATCCACGGTGAGCCAAGTGAAGCTTCATGCTTGTATGGGAAGCTGCATTTGACGAATAATCTCCCTCTGTAAATCGAGTAGGTATCAGCCTACTCGATTTACAGAGGGAGATTATTATGAATACTCAAAGACGTAATTGAATAAAAAGTGTTACATATTGTGGTTAAAGTTATATTGATGCAATATTGTGTATGTTGACAAGAAAAGTCTGAAAAAATGATAAAAATACATCGAATTTAATTGAAATATTTGACGGATTATATTATAATTTTATTACTTGTAGAGGCATTCGTGACAAAATACAGGTAATATTTTAAAAGTACAGAGGATTTGGTACGGAAAGGGCGTAACATGGGAAATGCTAATACCAGACAGAGTTCTTCAAAGCAATCATTTGTGAATTCAATATGCTTCAGAATTATGATGCTTGTTGTTGCTGCATTAACGATTGCGATTTTATCTGTGATGATTATTACTGTTGAAAAGTTTAAATCATCCATGGTTGAACAGATTAAGACTCAGCTTTTGTTTATGGCAGAGGCGGAGACATATCTGACTGATTCAGAGACTGGTGGCCTTAGTGCTACGGTATCACAGTATACTAACATTTTGGGAGATGTTAAGCTTGAGGGTTATGATACCTCGGTTATTTATATTGTGACACCTGAAGGCATGAAGAAATATAGCCAGTTAGAGGCAGAAGTAGGTCAAAATGCGGTTGAGGAACAGATTCTTTCCGTTACTTCTAAAGTGGGGGCAGGAGAGCCAGTTGATAATGCTGCTATAGAATACAAGCAGGATGGCGAGGTTAAGCTTGCGGGCTATGCTGTTATGAAGAGTAAGAACGTTATGGTTGTTCAGGTTGACAAAGATGAGGTTCTTGGCAAAGTCAACAAAATCAGAAATGTTGCAATTATTGCAGGTATTGTAATACTTATTGTCTGTGTTATTGCGGCATATATCTTAAGTAAGATGATTGTTAAGCCTATTGGACAGCTTACAGAGATTATCATTCGTACATCTAAGCTTAACTTCAAAAAGTGTCCTACTGCTGATGTATTATGTAAACGAAAAGATGAAACAGGTGAAATGGCAAGAGGCGTTGTGCTTATGCGTACTAACCTTGCAAAGATGGTTGGAAATATAGAAGATGCCAGCTCAAAGATTAATGGTAATGTAAATCTTCTTCAGGATGTTACTAATGTCGTAAACAGTATGTGTACTGATAACTCAGCTACTACAGAAGAGCTTGCTGCAGGTATGGAAGAAACAGCAGCTACAACAGAGAGCATTTATGCAAATATTGGCTATATGCAGACAGGAGCCAAGGACATTACACAGCTTTCAGAGAGTGGAGATCAGCTTTCCGACGAGGTTATGCAGAGAGCAGGACTTCTTAGAGACAAGACCATTGATGCTACAAGAAGAACTCAGGAAACATATAATTCTGTTAAGGTTCGTTCGGCAAATGCAATCGAGGGCTCTAAGGCTGTAGGTAAGATTAATGAACTTACAGAAGCGATTATGGCTATTTCATCTCAGACAAGTCTTCTTGCTCTTAATGCAAGTATTGAGGCAGCAAGAGCCGGTGAAGCAGGACGAGGTTTTGCGGTTGTTGCAACTGAGATTGGTAATCTTGCAGAACAGACATCTAAGTCAGTTACAGATATTAATGCAATTGTAGGCGAGGTTAATTCCGCTGTTGCCAATATGACGGCATGTCTTGAGGAAACTACCAGATTCCTTGAGGAGACAGTTCTTAATGATTACAAGGAATTCAGCGATGTTAGTGAGCAGTATAGTAAGGATGCAATTCAGTTTAAGGAGAGCATGAATGATGTTCACGAATCAAGTATTAATCTTGCTGATTCCATTGCTAAGATATCGGATGCTATGTCAGGTATTACATCTACTGTAGGTGAATCAACACTTGGTGTTACTGATATTGCAGGTAAAACCACTGATATGGTTTCAAGAACCTCCGAAACAAATGAGCTGGTTGAAGAAAGTTTACAGTGTGTTGAACAACTTCGTTCGATTGTTGGTGAATTTATTATGGAATGATGATATAATAATATATCGTGTGACAGAGCTGCAGACTGTTGCGGCTCTGTTTTGCGTTATACATGATGCCCGGGTGAAGCTTCATTTGGCGAATGTGTAATTATGAGTCGGCAATGAGGCGAATTACCAATGATTCACATAGTGGATATCAAATTAATATTTATTATATGATTAATGTGGAGGATGATATTATGAAAGCTAAGGTATATATTGACGGAAGTGCAGGAACAACCGGTTTAAGAATTAATGAACGTTTAGAGAATAGAAACGATATAGAGATTATCAGAATACCTGATGAATTGAGAAAAGACAATGATACCCGTGCTAAATATATTAATGAGGCAGATATTGTATTTTTATGTCTTCCGGATGATGCATCAAGAGAAGCTGTTTCATTTGTTAAGGAGGACAATAACAGAACTGTTATTATTGATGCTTCTACAGCTCATAGAACTAATCCGGAATGGGCATATGGTATTCCGGAGCTGTGTGATGATTTTAGAAATAAAATCAAGTCAAGTAAGAGAATTGCTGTTCCCGGCTGCTATGCTTCCGGTTTTGCCATGATGGCTTACCCACTTGTTAAAATGGGAATTATGGGGAATGATTATCCTGTTTGTGTTACTGCATTATCAGGCTACAGTGGAGCGGGTAAGAAGGCAATTGAGCTTTATGAATCAGAGGGTAAGACCAATGATTTATATGCTCCCAGAGAATATGCTCTTTCTCAGTCACATAAGCATTTAAAGGAAATGAAAATAATATCAGGTCTTAAGTGTGAGCCTTTATTCACACCTGTTGTGGATGATTATTACAGCGGTATGGTTGTTTCGCTTCCTCTGTACGCTTCGCTTTTAAAGGTTAAAATGACTCCTGAAGCCTTATGTGAAAAGTATAAGGAATTTTACAAGGGTGAACAGTTTATTCATGTAAGAGATTTTGGGGCAGAGTCAAAGGAAAATGGATTCCTTCCTGCTAATGCTATGAGCGGAAGAGATGATGCAGAAATATTTGTTACAGGAAATGATGAACGTTTGCTTGTAAGCGCAAGATTTGACAATCTTGGAAAGGGAGCATCAGGAGCTGCCGTTCAGTGTATGAATATGGTATTGGGATGCGATGAAAATACAGGCTTAAATATTGCGGATTAGGAGGAAACCTATGGCTTTGGATTTATTCTCTATTGGTAGGTTTACCGTACATGGATATGGTTTGATGATAGGACTTGGGTTTGTAATAGGTATGTTTATAGCCTGCATGCGTGCCCAAAAGCTGGGTCTTAGCTCCGATCATTTAACAAATATTGCAATATATGTTCTTGTAATAGGGTTTATTGGCGGCAAGCTTCTATATGTAATTGTTAATTTTAATCAGTTTTTGGACAATCCTCTGTCTGTTCTTGGGTCCGGTGGATTTGTGGTATATGGAGGAATTATTACAGGTATACTGTCTATTTATGTTTATTGTAGAATTAAAAAACTATCCTTTTTGTCGTATATGGATATGCTTTGCCCGGCTGTTGCCGTTAATCAGGGCTTTGGACGTATAGGCTGTTTTCTTGCCGGCTGTTGTTACGGAAAAGAAACAGATTCCTGCCTTGGAGTAGTTTTTCCTAAAGGTTGTCTTGCTCCGGCAGGTATTAAGCTTCTTCCCACACAGTTGTTTTCTTCAGCTTTTGATTTTGCGGTTGCAATATTTATTTTTTGCAGTATGACCAAGTATAAAAACAGAGGTACAGCTTCCGGAATATATTTGCTTTTATATGGAGTGGGTAGATTTATAATTGAATTTTTCAGAGGCGATGATGAAAGAGGAAGCGTGGGAGTGCTATCCACGAGCCAATTTATTTCATTGTTTATGGTTGCATTTGCTGTAGGCTATATTCTCTATTCTAAAAAAGCAGCGATTCCTACGGAATATGCTACACAGGCTACAGACGTATCAGAATAGTGGTTTAGACATTAATGAAAAGAAGGAGACAATTATTTGTCTCCTTCTTTTTACTGGATTGTTCCGAATTTTTTATAATATCTGAATACTGCTTTGCCTAGAATTTTACTTTTATAAACGAATGGATTTTTCCAAAATCTGGAATCTGCAGAACAGTTTCTGTTATCTCCCATCATGAAGTAGCAATCCTCAGGAATCTCAACCGGTCCGTAACTGCCTACGGGTTCAACCTTTAGGTAGGGTTCATCAAGTGGCTCGTCACTGTCGTTTATGAACACTTCACCGTTTCTGACCTCCAGTGTTTCACCGGGAAGACCGATTACACGCTTGATGAATAATTGTTTTTCATCATCAGGAAACTTAAAAATTACTATATCGCCTCGTTCGGGTGACTTATTCTTGTATGCAAGTCTGTTACCAAAGATTCTGTCACCTGTCATAATTGTCGGTTCCATGGAAGCTGTTGGAACAACAGCATTTACAATAAGAAACATATTCACTATTACTGCAATAATAATTGATGCTTCGAATAGAAGTATCCACTCCATGATTTCCTTTTTGACTTCACTTTTAGTCATCTTAGGACGCTTGGATGGAATATTGTCATAATTATCAGCCATAAAAAACCTCCGTGCTGTTTGGTAAGTGTAAATATCTGCTATTACTATTACGTCGAGGTATAGCTTGCCTTTTTGAAATGCACACTCACAAAAACATTCTGCGTAAATGGTATTGTTATTTAGAAATCCGATGTAACAGGAATTTTGACACTTACGTCTAATTATAGTACAATCAATTTTGAATTACAACTAATTAAGAGATGAGTATATTGTTACAGCTCGGCGGTAGGCCAAAACACTTGCTGTTTGTGCCGTAAGAACATGGTTATAGAGGTCTTTTGCCCTGCTGTGGGGCAGGGAACGAATAGTAACAGTATACTTGATATAGGTTAAAGTCGATATGATTTTTAATTCATTACAATTTCTAATATTTTTTCCTATTGTGATATTGGTTTATTATTTGGTGCCATGTAAGTATCGTTATATATGGCTCCTTTTTTGTAGTTACTTTTTTTATATTTGTCAGTCCCAATCCATGGTTATTCTTTTGATTTTGTCCACAATAATAACCTGGACGGTGGGAAGGCTTGTATACAAAACAGATTTAAGATTGTACAAGAATATATATCTTGCAATAGGCTTTGCTCTGAATCTTTCAATTCTTTTATACTATAAATATTCGGATTTCTTTTTACAGCTTGCAGGTTCGTCGACAAGACTCAATCTATTGCTTCCTGCGGGAATTTCTTTTTATACATTTCAGTCTCTTACATATATAATGGACTGCTATCGAAAAGAAACTGCTCCGGAAGAAAATATTTTTAAATATGCATTATTTGTATCGTTTTTTCCATGCATTCTTTCAGGCCCAATAGAAAGGTCCAAAAATTTTCTTAAGCAGATTGATATTGAGAAGAGATTTGATACTTTGCGTATTAAGGAAGGTCTGTTTCTTATGCTGTGGGGATATTTTCTCAAGCTTGTAATTGTATCCAGACTTACGATACTAACGGATTTTGTTTATTCGCAAACAGATCTTACAGGTATACCGATGCTTGTAGCAATGTTTGCCTATGCCTTTGAAATATATTGTGATTTTGCAGGATATTCATTTATTGCTATTGGAGCAGCAAGAATCCTGGGATTTGAATTAATGAGAAATTTCAGACAGCCGTATCTTGCCATATCAATTGCTGACTTTTGGAGAAGATGGCATATTTCGCTGTCTACATGGTTCAGGGATTATTTATACATTCCCCTTGGAGGCAGCCGGGTTGGAACTGTTAGACGATATGCTAATCTTATGATTGTGTTTCTGGTGAGCGGCTTGTGGCATGGGGCTAATCTTACCTTTGTTATGTGGGGCTTTTTGTATGGCTGTTATCAGGTAGTAGGGATTATGTTAGAAAAAGTCAAGAAAAGAGGCTTTGAACTATGCGGTATGAACCGGACTAACGGTGTGGGAAGGATTATTTCTACAGCTTTTACCTTTTTTGTAGTCAGCTTTACATGGATGTTTTTTAGAGCCGCAACTATTAGCGAAGCATTCGATGTAATATCAAGAACCTTTAGAAATATTAATCTGTCTGATTTATTCAATGGAACAATATTTGGTCTGGGTCTTGGCATATTTAATCTTCTGGTTGTGATTTTTGCTATTTTACTTCTTATAATTTTTGATGTTTTTTGCGAAAAGAAGAATATTGAAATATATAGTATGCTTGATTCGGTAAAATGGTATTTTAGGTGGGGAATATACTATCTTTTGATTATAATGATTATTTTTTCCTGTAATCTTTCAACAACTGAGTTTTTATATCAGGGTTTTTAGAATTCTTATTAGAGCCGGTACATTTGGTGATGTGTTGTTTTTTGAGTTAAGTGAGTAATAGGGTAGGAGAATTAATTGAAAAAAATATTACTGTTTTTAATTAAGTGCATATTGGCATTGCTTCCTGTGATTGCAATTTGTATGTATATTCTTCTGTGCCCTTTGGGATATATGGATGAAGAATATCCTTCCTTTGCTTATTCTAAAATGGTTGCTGATGGAAAAATAGAGACAAAGGATGAGGCGGTTTTGATTTTAGGCGATTCAAGGGCTATGGCGGCAATTGCTCCTAAGGAAATGGGGGATAATGTATATAATTTATCCTGCGGTGGTGTTACTGCCATAGAAATGTATTACACTCTTGAACAATATATATTAAATAATGGTGTTCCTAAAGAAGTTTACATAATGTTCTCACCTTTCCATTATTCGTATATGGACAATTATAAAACAAGAACGCTATATTTTAGGTATCTTGATATAAAGGATGCTTTTGCACTTAAAAATCTTGGTGAGTCTTTTGAAGCAGAGGCTCTTAATGAGGCTGACAGGTGGGATATTATTGGAATGTATTTGGGGCTGCCAAGTGAATATCTTCCGGCGCTTACTAATTCAAGATTTTTTAACAGATACAGTGCAAATAAAGAATCATTTAATAATTTGGTCGAAGAGAGAGGTCATGGTCTGTTTGGAAAATCAGAGGGCTGTGATGAACTTAACTATGAAACGAACTATGAAGAAATGAAGATGGATGGGGAATATCGTGTGTTGTACCTTTATTTTGATAAGCTTCTTTTACTTCTTGAGGATAATGGGGTGAAGACCGTTGTGCTTCAGGCACCAATGAACCGGGCTTCCTTTGATTGCCTTCATGAATCCTATATTGAGGAATATTCTCATTTTATTGAACAGATGTCCTTAAAGCATAAGGGGATTATGTTTGAAAAGGATATTTTTGCTATGGATAACAGATATTTTGGAGATGCATCGCATCTTAATAAAAAGGGTGCATTAGAATATACAAAATCACTTGTTGAGAAATATAATGGTAATTAATAACTGTGAATTTTTTCGTAAGTAATTAAAATTTGTTCAATTTTACGGTGACGAACTTTTTTTTTTGTGCTATAATACACCACGTGGTTTTAATAGGGAACTATTTAAGGAGGTCATAATATGAAAAAGAGAAGCGTAATGTTTCTTCTTATGCTTTCTGCAACACTTGTATTTGCCGGTTGTAACAAAGAAGAAGAGACAGATATAGAACAGAGTACAGCAACAGAAGAGCCTGTAATTCAGGTTATTTCAACAGAGGATGCTACAGTATCAGATAATACTGCTGAGGATTTAGGTGATGACGAGTACAGGGAGGGTATGTACCGTAGTGAACTTACTAATGAGTGGGTTGACGAAGCACTTAAGGATCAGAGACCTATCGCTGTTATGATTGATAATGAGAAGACTGCTCTTCCTCATTATGGTGTATCACAGGCAGATGTTGTTTATGAAATGACTAACAGTACTGCAAATGATGGTGTTACACGTCTTATGGTACTTGTTAAAGACTGGGCTAGCATTAAGCAGCTTGGTAGTATCCGAAGCGTAAGACCTACCAACCTTCAGTTATGTACTGAGTGGAATGCGGTTATTTGTCATGATGGTGGTCCATTCTATATTGATGATTACCTTGCAAAGGATTATGTTGAGAATTTCTCAGGAACATTCTCTCGTGTAGATAATGGTAAGTCAAGAGAATTTACAGAGTATATTCTTGAAGGTGATATTGAGAAGAATTTCTCAAGTCATTCAGGATATAGCAAGACATATAATGATTACTATCCGGGTGCACATTATCAGTTTACTTCTGCTTCACAGCCTAACGAATTAGCAGAGTATTCAGATGCAACAGATGCTACACATATTCAGATGCCTTATAAGCATAACAAGCCTTATCTTGATTATGATGAAGCAGAAGGTGTTTACTATTACTCAGAATATGGTCAGAAGCATACAGATCCCGGCAATGGTGACAAGCAGCTTAGCTTCAAGAATCTTTTGATTCAGAATTGTCGTTACGTTCAGTTTGATGAGAACGGATATATGATGTTCCATTCAATTGACTACAACAGAGATGGTTATTATATTACAAATGGTAAGTGTATCCCTATTACCTGGTCTAAGGAAGATGAGCTTACACCTACCAGATATTATGATTCAGATGGTAATGAAATCGTGCTTAACACAGGTACAACATATGTAGCACTTGTTCCTGATGATATTTGGCGCAATCTTGAAATCGAATAATTATCAGGCTTAATATTAACGGGCAGTCTTTGACTGCTCGTTTTCGCATTGTTAGGAAAGGGGGGAACGATATGGATAGCATAATTGATTATGTAAAAAAGAATGGCGAATACTCTATTCTTGAAATGCCATTTAATGAGGTTGATTCATTATGTCTGGCACAATTTTCCTATTTAAAGATTAACAAATCATACGAAGAGCTTTTAAGACAGGGCGAGATGGTTACTCCGGATAAAATAGCAACAAGCGATTATACTGATGAGCTTTTTTCGGATGAACGTTTTAAAAAAAATAATATTGAGCTTTTTGATGCAATGGCATCTTCTAAACGCTTTGGAAATATGAAAATTTTTGAATATGTGGATATTTCGGATCCTCAGTGGGAACTGCAATTTTCCGCAATGACTTTTATTCTGGATAATACTGTTACCTATGTGGCTTTTCGGGGAACTGATGAATATTTATACTCCTGGAAAGAAGATTTTAATATGGCATATATGACTCCTATTCCGGCTCAGATTAAGGCTGTTCAGTATCTTAATTACGTTGGAAATGCTATTTCGGGAAATATAATAGTGGGTGGTCATTCAAAGGGAGGAAATCTTGCTGTTTATGCTTCTATGAATGCTGTGGAATCGGTTCGGAACAGAATTACAGATATATATTCACATGATGGTCCGGGATTTCAACCTGAGGTTCTTGAAAGTGAAGCATTTCAAAAAATTTCAGACAGAATAAAGAAGCTGGTTCCGAGGTCCTCTATTGTGGGATTATGTTTGCAGGATCAGGAAAATTATGAAGTTGTTGTGTGTAAATATTTTGGAATTTTGCAGCATGATTCCTATAACTGGATTGTAGATGGCTGTAGATTTGTGCGCGGAACGAATGTTCACAAGATGAATGAGGTCAGGATAAGAACAATTAATTCATGGATTCTGGATATGGATTATGAAAAACGTCAGGATTTTGTTCAGATGCTTTTTGAAATATTAAGTGGCTGCGGAACCGATAATTTGAATGATTTTAAGGGCGAGTTCCTTATAAGAACAAAGGGAATGTTGAATAGCTATAACGCCCTTGATGACAAGGAAAAGGAAATGCTTCAGGGAGTTTTGAAAGACTTGACTATAAAAGTCAATGAAACTGCAAGGGACTATTTAACAGAACAGATTAACGAAGAAAGAGAAAAATATAAACAAATAATTGATGAAGGAAATCAACGCTTTAATCAATGCCTGGATTATGTGATTAAAACAATCGAGAACTTTCATAAGTAAAATAAAGGTACAGAAGTAATAGGTGTGCAGGATAAAAAATATAAAAGAAATACTTGAGCTTAAGTCCTCTGTTACCGTTGTAAAAATACATGGGAATAACACTTAACATTGCTATGGGCTCCCATATAAAACAAAGGGCAGTTGCAATGAGTCGATAGGAAGGAATGTAGTAGAAGTAGTTTATTACCACGATGGCTATGATTCCGTAATATTTATAGTCAAGCTTCGTACAAAAGGCAATAATACAGGATGATGTAATTGTAAGAAGTATAAGCAGCGAGCTTATATATGGCCTGGAGGCTAATTTGTTTTTTAAATAATCAATTATTATAAGTGTAATCAAACCGAGAGCCAAATCAAAAAGCACATTTTGATGCGAAGGGTAAAAGATATTGTTACTTAAGGCGAGATTAAAGGGTATTTCCGATATAACAGCAAAAATAATAAGTCTTAGAAGATATTTTTTGACAGAGGATGTCTTTTTGTAGCCTTCAACAAGACAAAAGCAGAATATAGGAAAGGCAAGCCTTCCAACACCACGCATAACGTCGTATATATGCATATAGCTTTGCATGGTGGAATAGTCAAGGGTTGTCAGAACCTTCTTGTAATTAAACAGTTGTGTATAACCAAGATGATCAATTAACATTGATATTATTGCTATGATTTTAAGTGTGCTCATTGATATTTTCTTCATAATCATAGATTGTATCACTGAAATTTATTAAATTCAATGAATTAGCGTAAGGGTTATAACGTTAAAGGTTATTTCTTTCGGTTGTAAAAATATGCAAAGTCATATATACTTTTTATGTTGTACATTTTTTTAGAAAAGTTTTTGAGGTTTGATTAATTTATGAATTTTTGTACTGCTAAGAAAAAAATTATAATTGCATCCTGTATTTGTGCAGTTGGAATGAGTGGATGCTCCTTTGGTATAAGCTCAGGTAATATAAGCCGTGGAATAGAAGCCATAGAAGAAGGTGACTATTCAAATGCCCTTATAGCTTTTGATGAGGCGATTACTAAGGAGGAAAACCTGACACAGGCCTACAGAGGACAGGGAATAGCCCATATGGGGCTTTATGAATATACCGAGGCTGTTAAATCCTTTGAAAAAGCACTTAAGCAGAGCAATGGCTTTGTTCGGGGTATTGATTATGATATTTCTTATTACCTTGCAATAGCAGAGTATAAGAACGGGAACATTGATAAGGCGATTGATACCTACACGGCAATTATTGATCTTGATAAGAAGGCTGTGGACGCATATTTTCTTCGTGGGAAAATGGAGCTTGAAAAGGGTGATAAAGATGCTGCGGTTGCTGACTTTGATAAGGTGATTGAATTTGAACCTACCGATTACGATCGGTGTATCAGCATATATGAGACCCTTGATTGTTACGGATTTAATGCTGACGGACTTACGTATATTGAGAATGCGCTGAATACTACTAATAAGAAAACAGATTATCAGTATGGATTGCTTTCTTATTATTTGGGACGGTTTGATGAAGCAAAAACATATTTAGAGAAGGCAAGAGAGACTTCTGAAAGTGATGAGCTGGTTCTGTATTTAGGCCGATGCTATGAACAGCTTGGTGATATTAATTATGCTACGTCCTTGTATGCAAGCTATCTGGACCGTAAGTCGGCCAATGCTGCAATATATAATGAGTTAGGGCTTATGAAGCTGAAGCTTGAGGATTATAATGGTGCGCTTTCTGCTTTTGACAGTGGCTTGACGTTGAATGATGAATTATATAACAGGACCTTGAGATTCAATGAGATAGTGGCATATGAGTATATTAATGATTTTGAAAAAGCACAGGCTGCTATGAATGAATATCTTAAATTGTATCCTAATGATGAAGAGGCGTTGCGAGAGGAAATTTTCTTAAGTACAAGATAAATATTTGTATAATATACACAATGACTGAAACAGTCAATAACATAATGATGATTGATAAAGGTTCTTAGTTCCTTATAAAATGGGAGCTTTGGACCTTTTGTTTTGCCTAAAAAAATGCACATACTAGTTAACATAATGATACAATATCTTGTGTTTGTATTGGAATATATACATTATATGTTGTACTCCTTGATTGACTTTTATATATGCCGATGCTATACTTCATTTAGTCGGTATTTGACTGAATTGATTGTATATACGTCTTTGTGCGTTTTGGTCAACGGCCTGTTTGAAGGTTTGGTAATCCTTTATAAATGGTCGTTTTTGTATTGTTATAAGAGGATATCATGATGAAAAGAATCAACATTGTGGGGGAGGAATTATTTTATGTTTAGTGTTGTTAAGAGAGATGGACAGATTGCAGATTTTAATTTGTCCAAGATTAATGATGCGATTATGAAGGCTTTTGTTGCTTGCGACAAGCAGTATAACAATGACATGATTGATTTGCTTGCATTACGTGTTACTGCTGATTTTCAGAGCAAGCTTGATGGTGATAAGATTCATGTTGAAGATATTCAGGACAGTGTAGAGACTGTTTTGGAGCAGGCCGGCTATACTGAGGTGGCTAAGGCATATATTCTCTATCGTAAGCAGAGAGAGAAGATGCGTAATATGAAGTCAACTATCCTTGATTACAAGGAGGTTGTAAACAGCTATGTTAAGGTTGAAGACTGGCGAGTTAAGGAGAATTCTACCGTTACATATTCTGTAGGTGGACTTATTCTCAGTAATTCCGGTGCAGTTACAGCTAATTACTGGCTTTCTGAAATATATGATCAGGAGATTTCAGATGCTCATCGTAATGCTGATATTCATATTCATGATTTATCTATGCTTACAGGTTATTGTGCAGGCTGGTCACTTAAGCAGCTTATAATGGAAGGTCTTGGAGGCATTCGCGGTAAAATTACATCTGCGCCTGCAGCACATCTTTCGGTTCTTTGTAATCAGATGGTTAATTTTCTTGGAATAATGCAGAATGAATGGGCCGGAGCCCAGGCTTTCTCTTCCTTTGATACATATCTTGCTCCTTTTGTTAAGGCAGACAATTTAACCTATAAGGAAGTTAAGAAATGTATTGAAGCATTTGTATATGGTGTTAATACTCCCAGCCGTTGGGGAACGCAGGCACCTTTCTCTAATATCACTCTGGATTGGACAGTTCCCAATGATTTAGCAGAGCTTCCTGCAATTGTTGGCGGCAAGGAGATGGATTTTAAGTATAAGGATTGTAAGGCCGAAATGGATATGATAAATAAGGCCTTTATCGAAACGATGATTGAGGGTGATGCCAATGGTCGTGGCTTCCAGTATCCTATTCCTACATATTCAATCACTCGTGATTTTGATTGGTCAGATACGGAGAATAACAGATTGTTATTCGAAATGACATCAAAATACGGCACACCTTATTTTTCTAACTATATCAACAGCGATATGCAGCCTAGCGATGTAAGAAGTATGTGCTGTCGTCTTCGTCTTGATTTGCGTGAGCTTCGTAAGAAAACAGGTGGCTTCTTTGGTTCAGGTGAGAGTACAGGTTCGGTTGGCGTTGTTACAATCAATATGCCAAGAATTGCATATTTATCAGCTAATAAGGATGATTTTTACAAGCGTCTTAATAAGATGATGGATATTGCAGCAAGAAGTCTTAAGGTTAAACGAGGGGTTATAAGCAAGCTGCTTGATGAAGGTCTGTATCCGTATACTAAGAGATATCTTGGCAATTTTGATAATCATTTTTCAACAATCGGTCTTATTGGTATGAATGAGGTTGGACTTAATGCCAATTGGTTGAGAGCTGATATGACAGATAAGAGGACACAGGATTTTACCAAGGAAGTTCTTAATCATATGCGTAATCGCCTTTCTGATTATCAGGAACAATATGGTGATTTGTATAATCTTGAGGCTACTCCGGCAGAGAGTACCACCTATCGTCTTGCAAAGCATGATAGGAAGAGATGGCCTAATATTAAGACAGCAGGTAATATGGGAGATACCCCTTACTATACAAATAGTTCACATCTGCCGGTTGATTATACTGCAGATATTTTTGATGCACTTGATATTCAGGATGAACTTCAGACCTTATATACCTCCGGAACTGTATTTCATGCATTCCTTGGAGAGAAGCTTCCGGGATGGAAGGCTGCGGCTTCACTTGTTCGTAAGATTGCACAGAATTATAAATTGCCTTATTACACACTTTCTCCTACATATTCGGTGTGTAAAGAGCATGGATATCTTGCAGGGGAACAGAAGACCTGTCCGCACTGTAATGCTGTAACAGAAGTATACAGCCGTATTACAGGTTATTATCGTCCTGTACAGAACTGGAATGATGGTAAGGCTCAGGAATATAAGAATAGAGTTGTATATGATATTGACAATTCTTCGCTTAAGAGACCAACAGCTACAGTGGTTACGATGTCAAGTATTAATAGAAAGCCGGAGATTAGTATAGAGCCTGTTTCGAATGTTAAGTATCTTTTTACTACTAAGACCTGTCCTAATTGTAAGCTTGCCAAGGAATATCTTAAGAACGAGAAATATGTTCTTATAGATGCTGAGGAGAATTCGGAGCTTGCGGTAAGATATGGAGTTATGCAGGCGCCTACACTGGTAGAGGTTAATAAGAACGGATATAAGAAATATGCCAATGCCTCTAATATTAAGAAATATGCCGAAGAACATTCGCCCCTTGCTGTAATATAGCTGTTTACAGTGTTCTTTCTGAACCGGTTTGGATTTGAAAGTAACACATTTTTCGTAGGGGATATATAATAATTGTAAAGGACCTGTCATGTATGCTTTTGTATAACTGATGGGTCTTTTGCTTGGTATTCATTTTTGTATTTATGATTGACGATAAAATTTGATTTTGCTATATTAGTATTTGTTTTTAAGGCAGTTGTTTGTGTTTAATTGTCTTTTCTATATGTTTCTATTGAATTCATTGTCATTATATGACTGTTCTCTGCAATTGCGGATATTCGAAAGGTGGTGGTTTTTATGAATAAGACGTCAAGTAATACTTCAGATGTTCCTTTGCGAGCCTATATAAAAACTACCGTAATTATTAAGACGAATTAATGATTACATAACCGAAAGGAGAATACCGCTATGTCTATGGAAGAAATCCTCGAATTAATTGAGACGAAGCAGTATACACGCTTGCGTCAGGAGTTCTCTGAATGGAATGAAGCAGATATTGCTTCGGTATTAGAGCAACTTGAGAAGGATAAGCTTATAAAGATTTTTCGCATTCTGCCCAAAACAATTGCGGCAGATGTTTTTGCGTATTTATCATTGGAAACTGAACAGACAATTATTACGTCATTAACCGATCGTGAAGCAGCCAATATTATTAATAACCTGATGGCTGATGATGCTACTGACCTTATGGAGGAAATGCCTGCAGGCGTTGTTAAAAAGCTTTTAGCTAATGCTTCGTCTGAAACAAGACGTGATATTAATCATCTGCTTAGGTATCCCGAACACTCGGCAGGTTCAATTATGACTGTGGAATTTGTTGATTTGAAGGAACATTTGACAGTTGAAAAGGCTATAGAGAGAATACGTAAAACAGGAATCGATAAGGAAACAATTAATATCTGTTATGTATGTGATAAGGAACGTCATCTTATTGGCACCGTTTCATTAAGATACCTGCTTCTTAGAAAAGCAGATGAAGTAATCGGTGCATTCATGAATGATAATATTATTTCCGTTAATACAATGATGGACCAGGAAGAGGTTGCCAAGCTGTTTTCCAAATACGATTTTACCGCTATGCCTGTTGTTGATAATGAAAACAGGCTTGTGGGAATTATCACAATTGATGATATTGTGGATATCATGCAGGAGGAAACAACAGAGGTTATCGAAAAGATGGCTGCTATCTTGCCTACAGATAAGCCATACATGAAAACCGGCGTTTTTGAAACCTTTAGAAAACGTATTCCCTGGTTGCTTTTATTGATGATTTCCGCTACGGTTACCGGCAAAATCATTACACATTACGAGAATGCGCTTGGAACATATATTGTTCTTACCTCATTTATTCCAATGTTAATGGATACGGGTGGTAATGCAGGTGGACAGGCCTCTGTTACTATTATTCGTGGTTTGTCTCTTAATGAGATAGAATTTAAGAATATGTTAAGTATTATCTGGAAGGAAATCAGGGTAGCATTTTTATGTGGATTAACCTTGTCGATTGCTAATTTTGTAAAAATCATGCTTATTGACAGGGTTACTATCCCGGTAGCATTTGTTGTGTGCTTAACATTATTGTTGGCGGTTTTGTTTGCTAAGCTTGTAGGATGTACATTACCTATGTTTGCACAAAAAATAGGCTTTGACCCTGCTGTTATGGCATCGCCCTTTATAACAACTATAGTAGATGCATTGTCTTTAGCGATTTATTTTAAAATTGCATGCTTATTGCTTAATATATAAAGTTATACAAAAAGAAGGAAAAAAATGTTTAAAAGATTGTTGTCAGAGGTAAAGGAGTATAAGAAGTACGCTATTATAACTCCGATAATGATGGTTTTGGAGGTTGTTGCGGAAACACTTACTCCTAAGCTTATGGGTATGCTGGTTGATAATGGTATTGAAGCTGAGGGAGGTAATATTAACTATATTATCAGAATCGGTGTATTGATGATAGCTTGCGCTCTGTTTGGACTTGCTACCGGACTGCTTGGAGGAAAATATGCAGCCAAGGCCTCTACGGGTTTTGCTAAAAATCTTAGAAAAGGAATGTATGAAAACATTCAGAATTATTCATTTTCCAATATTGATAAGTTTTCAACAGCAGGACTTGTAACACGTTTGACTACTGATGTAACAAATGTTCAAAATGCATTTCAAATGATTATAAGAATGTCTTTTAGGGCTCCGTTTTCACTGATTCTTGCTATGCTTGCTTCTTTTATGATTTCTGTAAAAATAGCTTCCGTTTATCTTGTTGCGGTTGTTGTTTTAAGCTTTGTACTGGTGGCTATTATGCTTTCGGCAATGAAGAGCTTTAAACAGGTGTTTAAAAAGTATGATGATTTGAATGCGACAATTCAAGAAAATGTTAATGGTATTCGTGTTGTTAAGGCATATGTTCGTGAGGATTATGAACAAAGCAGAATGTACAAGGCATGTGAAAATATTTACAAGCTTTTTGTTAATGCGGAGGGTAAGGTAATATTAAACGCCCCCAGCATGCAGCTTGCAGTATATTCCTGTATTCTGATAATTAGTTATCTTGGAGCAAAGATGGTAGTTGGAAGTGAACTTACAACAGGTGAGCTTATGACACTTCTTACCTACTGTATGAATATTCTAATGAACCTTATGATGCTTTCCATGATTTTTGTAATGCTGTCAATGAGTATTGCCAGTGGCGAGCGTATTGTTGAGGTTCTTGATGAAAAACCTGATATTGTCAATCCGGACAATCCATGCATGAATGTTGCAGATGGCAGTATTGTGTTTGATGATGTTGACTTTTCTTATTATAAGGAATCTGAGGCGCCGGTACTTAAGGATATTACATTAAATATTAAGTCCGGAGAAACCATAGGAATAATCGGTGGTACCGGTAGCGGTAAGACCTCACTTGTGAATCTTATCTGTCGTCTCTATGATGTTTCTCAGGGTAAGGTTATGGTTGGAGGAAAAAATGTAAAGGAATACGATCTTGATGTGTTAAGAAAAGAGGTTGCCGTTGTATTGCAGAAAAATGTATTGTTTAGTGGTACAATTCTTGACAATTTGAGATGGGGTAATATGGATGCAACAGAAGAGGAGTGCATAAAAGCCTGTAAATTGGCTTGCGCTGATGAATTTATATCAGCGATGCCGGATAAATACGAAACCAGGATTGAGCAGGGCGGTACTAATGTATCGGGAGGTCAGAAACAGAGATTGTGTATTGCAAGAGCATTGCTTAAAAATCCTAAGATTCTTATTTTGGATGATTCAACAAGTGCTGTTGATACTGCTACGGATACTAAGATCCGTAAAGCCTTTTATGAGGAAATCCCCGGTACTACAAAAATCATTATTTCTCAACGTATTTCAAGTATTCAGGATGCGGACAGAATTATTGTTATGGATGATGGCCGTATAAGTGGTTTCGCCGCACATGAGGAGCTGCTTGAAAATAATGAAATCTACCGGGATATATTTGAAGGTCAGACCGGCGGCGATAAAGATTTTGATGCTGTTGGAGGTGAGAAATAATGGCTGAGACACGTGTACGGGAAGTAAAGATGGGCAGAGGAAGAAATATGGGACCGCGCCCTAAGCTGGAAAATCCGATAGGAATTCTTAAAAGACTGTTTGTTGTATGCTTTGGTGCATATAAGCTTCAGTCGGTAATAGTTGTTCTGGGAATTTTAGGTTCTGTTTTGTGCCAGGTTCGAGGAACAATGTTTCTTAAAACTCTTGTTGATGGATATATTCTTCCGATGATTGGTAATCCGGAGCCGGATTTTTCGGGGCTGTTTGTTGCTATAATGAAGATGGCGGCTATTTACGCAGTAGGTATTATATGTACCTTTGTGCAGAATAAGCTGATGATTTATATTTGTCAGGGCTCCTTGAAAAAATTAAGAGTAGAGCTGTTTAATAAGATGGAGCGTTTGCCGATTAAGTATTTTGATACTCATTCTCATGGTGATATTATGTCTGTGTATACAAATGATGTGGATACCTTACGACAGGTTATTTCACAGACAATGCCACAGCTTCTTAATTCGGCAATTACAATTGTCAGTATTCTTGTGAGTATGTTTATTCTTAGTATTCCACTTACACTGCTTAATCTTATTATGGTAGGTGTTGTATTGTTTGTTTCTAAGAATGTTGCAGGCAAGAGTGGAAAGTACTTTGTTAAACAGCAGAGAGATTTGGGCGAGCTCAATGGATACATAGAAGAAATGATGGAAGGCCAGAAGGTTGTTAAGGTCTTTTGTTATGAAGATAGAGCCATTGCTGATTTTGATAAGCTTAATAATAGTTTATATGACAGTGCTTACAATGCAAATCAGTTTGTGAATATTCTTGGACCTATTAATGCTCAGCTTGGTAATGTAAGCTATGTGTTGATTGCAATAGTTGGCGGAATTATGGCAATAGGTAATGCCTGGGGACTTACTCTTGGTGGACTGGCAAGCTTTTTGACATACAACAGAAATTTTAATATGCCGATTAATCAGGTCAGCCAACAGTTTAATACTGTTGTTATGGCACTTGCAGGTGCAGACAGAGTATTTAAGCTAATGGATGAAGAGCCTGAAAAGGATGAAGGTTATGTTACACTTGTAAATGCTGTGAGACAGCCTGACGGAGAATTGGCCGAGTCAGAGAAAAGAACAGGACTTTGGGCATGGAAGCATTTTCACAAGGCAGAGAATACAACGACTTATGTTGAACTTAAGGGTGATGTTGTATTTGATGATGTGGATTTTGGATATAACGATGAAAAAATGGTGCTTCATAATGTTACAATATCGGCAACACCGGGAATGAAGATTGCCTTTGTAGGTTCTACCGGCGCCGGTAAGACAACTATTACCAATCTGATTAACAGATTCTATGATATTCAGGATGGTAAAATCCGTTATGATGGAATTAATATAAACAAAATCAAAAAGGATGATTTGAGAAAATCCCTGGGAATAGTTCTTCAGGATACGCATCTTTTTAGCGGAACTATTAAGGAAAATATTAAATATGGTAAGCTTGATGCTACCGATGAGGAGGTAATTGCTGCAGCCAAGCTTGCAAACGCTCATGGTTTTATCAGACGTTTGCCCAAAGGATATGATACGCCCATTAAAGCGGATGGTGGTTCTCTAAGTCAGGGACAAAGACAGTTACTTGCAATAGCCAGGGCTGCCATCGCAGATCCGCCGGTTCTTATTCTTGATGAGGCAACAAGCTCTATAGATACACGTACCGAGAAGCTAATTCAGAAGGGAATGGATGAACTGATGAAGGGACGTACCACCTTTGTTATTGCACACAGACTTTCCACAATAAGAAACAGTGATTGCATAATGGTACTTGAAAAGGGACGTATTATTGAAAGAGGAAATCATGAAGAGCTTATGGCAAATAAGGGTAAATACTATGGGCTTTATACCGGGAATCAGATAGGATAAAGTAAATGAATAATATTTTGCTCCGTTACCGGTAAGGGGCTGAAAAGTGACAAAGTAAATGGCATTTGTTTGTTATATATAGGTGACAAAATATTATTAATGTGATATAATAATCCAAATTTATGACTATGAGTCATATGGATTGTTTTTAATCATAATATAACTTATACGTACATGTGATGTGACGACAAAATATACAAAAAGGAGAAAAGCGTTATGACAATCAACAAGAATTTAGAAGGAAGCAAATTAACTTTGGGTATCGAGGGAAGACTTGATACAACAACAGCACCTACTCTTGAGGAAGAGGTTAAGGGCGCTATTGCCGGTGTAACAAGCCTTGTTTTTGATTTTTCCAAGTTAGACTATATTTCTTCAGCTGGACTTCGTGTTCTTCTCTCAACACAGAAACAGATGAGCAAGCAGGGCGATATGAAGCTTACAGGAGTAAGCCCTGAGGTTATGGAAATTTTTGAGGTTACCGGATTTAACGATATTCTTACAATCGAATAAATGGAGTTAAATAGGTGATGAGGACTGTTGGTGTTGCTATAATTGCCGGTGGTAAATCATCTCGTATGGGACATGATAAGACTATAATGAAAGTCTCCTCCCTGGAATATGGTGAGGAGACTTTTTTAGAACGTATTTGTCGTGAGATGCAGTTCTTTGAAGAAAAAATCATATCTCTTAACACTTCGCAGACAGAGATGAACCATTCCTATAGTGGCTATAGAATTGTAAGGGATTATTATTCTGACATTGGCCCCATCGGTGGTATATATTCTGCTTTGCGTGAAACGGAATGTGATGCCATGCTATGTGTTTCCTGTGATATGCCTATGTTTAATTATGCTGAGGCCGGTATTATATGCGATGCATATGCTGATGAAGATATTTGTATACCTGTAACGGTAAATAGTAAGGGCGAATACCTAAGACAACCTTTGGCGGCAATATATTCTAAGCGGCTTCTTCCTTTTATTGAGGAAATGATTGCTAATAAGAATTATAAGCTTGGAAGGATTAGTGAAGCTGAGAATTGTAAGGTTAAAGAAGTGGTATTTGATAATGATGGGTGTTTTTTTAATGTTAATTCACCGAAGGATTTATCTACACTTAGTATAATGCTTACTGATAATAAGAAAAATGCCGGTATGAGTGTTTTTAGAGATATTATTCGTTATAGTGCTGGAACAGCTCTTAATATAAAGGATGAGGTTGCTGTTGAAACAGAAGTTGTATTAGAGGATTCTTTTGGTAATGCTGTAACCGTCGCCGCATCTCCCGGCATGATTGATGAGCTTAAGCTTGGGTTCGCTTATCATTTTGATGAAAATGATAAGTCGGTATATATCGACAGTGAATCCTGTGTGGATAATTACAGAAGCTGTATTCACATGCTTCTTGGTTCTTCGGAATTGTTTAAAAGAACAGGTAATATGCACTGTGCAGCGTTGTGTGATTTAGGTGGGGTAAAATATATGGCAGAGGATATTAGCCGACATAATGCCATATACAAGGTAGCGGGAGCCTGCCTTATGGATAAACACATGCCTTCTGCATATTTTCTGTGTACAACAGGAAGGATTTATGAGTCTGTAGTGAAAATAGCTTATAATTTGGGGATTAAGGTTATTGTCAGTAAAGCTGCACCTACAGACAGAGCAGTTGATTTTGCAAGAAATAAGGGTATAGCTGTTTATGGATTTGCTTCTAAGGACCGTATTAACAGGTATTATTAGTGGTGGCTGATTATAGCCTCCGACGCGCTTACCGTCAAATACGCCTAGGCGTATTAGAAAAGGAGAAATGTATGAAAGAAATTACATTGGAAGCTGATATTAAGAATATTCCTGTAGTTACAGAATTTGTGGATGGAATTCTTGAGGAACATGATTGCTCAATGAAGGCGCAAATTCAGATTGATGTTGCCATAGATGAGCTTTTTAGCAATATAGCAAGATATGCATATGCGCCGGGAACCGGAATGGCTACCGTAAAGGTTGAAGCAGATAATACCCCTGCTGTTAATATTACCTTTATCGATAAAGGTATTCCTTATAATCCTCTCGCTAAGGAGGATCCCGATGTTACTCTTTCGGCAGAGGAACGCGAGATAGGTGGTCTTGGTATTTTTATGGTTAAGAAAAGCATGGATGATATGTTTTACGAATATAAGGATGGTAGTAATATTCTTACCATCAGAAAAAATATATAGGGGTTTAGGGTAATGTATTCTGCCTATGCTTTATTTGATGGGTTTGAAGCTGCAATCATGCTTGTGCTTTTGTTCTTTTGCTATTCTTCAACAAAGGAGCTTAAGGGAAGACACGGTTTTTTTTCAGGTCTTGTATGGTCTCATATGCTACTGCTTTTGTGTGGGGCTTTTCAAAGCATTTTATTTCAAAAATCAATCACAGGAAATATAGGGATATTTATTTTTGATATTATGTTGGTCCTTATGGCAATGGAATATTTGTTCTATAATGGCTATGTTTTGCATACTATTTCAGAAATAAATGTTGTATCCCAAAGAACATATTTGAATATTCTTCCATTTGTTATTGCTTTCGTTGTTATCGGAATGCTTGTTTCTACAACAGGCAATTTGGGTGGTTTGTTATTTGGCCATGAAAAAACGCTTGATTTGATGATGTGGGCGTTTGTGGCTACGCTTGTTCTTCTTGATATAATCGAAATGGTGATTATTCTTATCAGAGGGAATAGTATTCCCAAGAAGGATTTACTGGTGTGGCTGTCATTTGTTCTTGTTCCGTTATTTAGTGTGCCGTTTATAAGCCTTTACGGACTTTCGGGAATTTTTTCTATGATGACTATCTCGATTTTGCTGATTTTTGCAATGATTACAATTAATCAGGAAAATGAAATTCTTGAGCGCGAGGTTGAAATCAAGGAAAGCAAGCTGAATATTATGATAAGTCAGATACAACCTCATTTTTTATATAATGTTCTCTCGGCAATTGCACAGCTATGTGAGGAAAATCCCCTTAAAGCCAAGGAAATGACTATAATGTTCGGGGATTATTTAAGAAAGAATATGGATGATATTGTTAATCCTAATCTGGTGCCGTTTGAGAAGGAATTTAAGCACTTAAAAACATATCTTAAAATTGAAAAGGCAAGATTTGAAGATATGCTGAATATAGTCTATGATATAGAGGTTATGGATTTTATGCTTCCTACTCTTACACTTCAGCCTATTGTTGAAAATGCCATTAAATATGGTATTCGTGGTAAAGAGGAGGGAGGAACCGTATTTATCAGTACAAAAGAAACAGAAAATACATATGATGTTATTGTTAGAGATGATGGTGTTGGATTTGATGAAAAAGCATCAAGCGAGGATAGCCGCAGCCATGTTGGAATAAAAAACGTCAGTGAAAGACTTATGCTTATTGGCCATGCGTCCATGGACATCACCAGTACAGTGGGGATAGGTACTACAGTAATAATTCATGTAGAAAAAGGAGTAAGGGATGAAGGCAGTAGTTATTGATGATGAAGCCTTGGCAAGACGTTTGCTAAAGACAAGCGTGGAACAGGCAATGCCGCATGCGGAGGTTTATGATTTTGCCAGACCATCAGAATTACTTGAATATGCAAAAAATAATGATTGTGATGTTGCTTTCCTTGATATTCAGATGCCGGGAATGACCGGTGTTACACTGGCGGGAAAGCTTAGAGAGATTCACCCGTTAATGAATGTTTTTTTTGTTACGGGTTATGATGAGTATAAGGCTGACGCAATGGATATTCATGCAAGCGGATATGTTATGAAGCCTGTGTCCAAGGAAAAGGTGGAGGATGAGCTTAAGTTTATAAGACATTACCGCAAAGAGGATGAAACACAGGTCGAGGTTGCGGATACGGTTAAACCGATTCTTAAGGTTCGTTGCTTTGGCAATTTTGAGGTCAGTACCATGGCCGGAGAACATATTTATTTTGAAAGAAGCAAGGCAAAGGAGCTTTTGGCTTATTTGATATACAGGAGGGGGTCTTCCTGCTCTTTACATGATATTTGTGGGGTGCTTTTTGAGGATGCTCCCTACGATAAGAGCAAGCAGAGCTATATGCATAATATTATTACTGCATTAATTAAAGGATTAAGAGACGTTGGGGCAGCAGAGGTTATCAAGAAGGGTTATAACAAGTATGCTGTGGATGTTAATCTGATAGACTGTGATTTTTACAGATTCAGTAATGCAAATGATGATGCATACAAGGAATACAATGGAGAATTCATGGCTCAGTACCCTTGGGCAGAATATGTTACGGGATATCTTGATGGTATTCTGTATAAACGTTGGGATGATTAAGAACATAATTTGGATTTGATTGATTACTATTATGGAATCGAACGGTAACTGTTGTTATTTTGTTGTTGTCAAAAGCGCATAATGTGTTCAGTGTTTAGCTGGCAGATGCGAGGGTTTGGCTATGAAAAAGAATTTTAACAGAGCTGTGGGATTTGTTGTTGGATGGATGGTCTTAATCCTGATAGAGAGTATGTTCCTGTTTCTGATTGTTAATTCGGAAACGGCACTTCTTTATAGAATATTGATTGCAATTGTTTCGGGGCCTGTTGCTGTGTATGTTTCAGCTATGGCCTGCATGGGAGTGTGTAAGACCTGTAGGCAGTTCCATATTTCAGGTATTATTCTTAACAGTCTGCTAACGATACTTGCTTTGTTTACGCCGGCTTCAGTAGATATTAGATGTATGCCTACGGTGACTCTTATTACATTTGTAGTGGCATATGTTTTATTCAGAACAGAAAAAAGTGTAATTAATTGGGAACATAAAAATGAAATGTTTGAAAAGCTCGAATAGTCGGGCTTTTTTATTTGAAAACAACTATTGGATATGTTATTCTGTATTGGTGCAATGGTGCATGTAATTGAAAATTGAGGTGATTAAAATGGAACAGTACAAACAGGAATTTATTCAGTTTATGGTAGACAGCAGTGTGCTTAAGTTTGGTGAATTTACGTTAAAGAGCGGTCGTAAATCGCCATTTTTTATGAATGCGGGAGCCTATGTTACAGGAACTCAGCTTCTTAAGCTGGGGGAGTACTATGCTAAGGCAATTCATGATAATTTCGGACTTGACTTTGATGTTTTATTCGGACCGGCATATAAGGGAATTCCTCTTGCAGTTGCAACAACAATGGCAATCAGCAATTTATATGGCAAGGATATAAGATATTGTTCAAATCGTAAGGAGGTTAAGGACCACGGAGATACAGGAATTCTTCTTGGCTCTAAGCTTAAGGACAATGACAGAGTTGTTATGATTGAAGATGTTACTACTTCAGGTAAGTCCATTGAGGAGACATACCCTATCATTAAGGCACAGGCTAATGTGTCGATTAAGGGGCTTATTGTTTCTCTTAACCGTATGGAGCTTGGACTTTCAGGTAAGATGAGCGCTCTTGACGAGATTAAGGATAAATATGGCTTTGAAGCCAAGTCAATTGTTGATATGTCTGAGGTTGTAGAATGCCTTTATAATAAGCCTGTAAACGGTCAGGTTATCATTGATGATACTATTAAGGCTGCCATTGATAAATACTATGAAGAGTATGGAGTTAAATAATGTCCGGACGCAGAAGATTACGTAGAAGAAGCGTACGTTTTTCGTCAAGACATTATTCCCTTCTGTCCATTGTATCCTTAGCAATGGGGATTTGCTCCTTTGCAGGAATGATAATAGCTTTTTTTGTAGCTTCTTCTCAGAAAGGGAAGCCGCCTGTACATATAGGAGGTGTAGGATTATTTGCCGTGCTTGGTGATTTTGTAGGAATTGCTGCAGCAATGGTAAGTCTTACGGAACAGGATATTTTTAAGTGGGTTTCCTATCTTGGATTGATATTTAATATGCTTAACTGTGTATTGTGGGTGCTTGTGATTTTTATCGGTACCATTGGGTGAGGATTTATATGTTAGAAACTAGACGTGAACTGGCAATAGGCAGAATCGGTGATATTCTTTTGGAAAAGTCTGTAAGTGAGCCCTTTCGAAGGTATTTTGAAAGGGCTGCTTCTTTTATCGGTTCTCTGGAGAATTTTAGAAACAATAATGCAAGGGGCATGTACAAGGATTCTTCCATGGAAGAGCTGGCTGCCATCAATTATGATTTTTATAAGTGGCAGCTTCCTGAGTATTATGAGGAAGATTATTCTAATCCAAAAGTCATGTGTAAAATGATTGAAGCTTTAGGCGGAGATGGTAAGCTTGGAAAATCGTTGAGTTTCTTGTATGCAGAAATATATGCACTTATTCCCTATGCTTATGAGAATAATCTTGAAATACTGGTGTTGTATTATGAATTGTTTCTTGAGGTATACGGACTGTTTGAGGTTGCATTTCAAGAGGGCAGGGTATTTCCGGAATCTGAAGAACTTCGTATGATTATTTATTGGTTTGAACGGGATAACTGCGATATTATTGTTAACGAAAGAATATTAGATCAGATTGATCCTTCAAGGGATTTTGCAACGAGAATTATAATGGATTCTGATTTGACGGATTTAAGATATTTGTATTCCTTTGGTGAATATATTACCGATAGTGAAGTTAGAACAGCAGAATACCTAAATTCTCTTCCAAAAGAAGATATTGAGGCAATGGCCAATACCTATACCGAAGGCTATAGAGTGGGATTTATTAAAACAGGAAAGGATATTTCCAAAAAGAAAACCGTTAATATAAGGTATTGTCTTGGATTTGAAAGAATGATAAGACAGGCTGTTATTAATTTTAGAAAAATGGGAATGGAGCCTGTGATTTATCGTGCCTCATGTCTGGCCCTTAATAAACGTAAGATAAGACTTGGATATTTCGGTGCAGTTCCTAATCGTCAGTATGATTTTGATCATATTGAGGATGAAGCGCTTTTTCTTGATAAGGATTATATCAACAGAAGACTTGATGTAATAAAGTCATCCTACGAAGCGAATAAGACAATTGCAGGTGAGCTTGGCGGACCTGCTGTTGTTGAGGTGTTTGGTGAAGAACCCTTTAGTCCTTTGAATAATGAATATGCTGTTAAATTAAGTAAAAATCAGCAGAAACTGGATACGGAGTATTCTGACAAAAGTGCAAGAATTACCAACGAATATATAAAGGGTGAGGAACGAAGCTATACCATTATTTCATATCCTAATCCGAAAATAGGAAAGGATTATGAGGCTGTTTTTAATGAGACTGTTAAGCTTAATACACTTGATTATGTGCTTTATGAGAATATGCAACAGATAATTATAGACACTCTTGATAAAGCTGAGTATGTTGAGGTTAAGGGCGCTAATGGTAATGAAACAAGTCTTAATATTTATCTTAATAAGCTTTCCGACCCTGAACATGAAACTAATTTTGAAAACTGTGTAGCTGATGTTAATATTCCGGTAGGAGAGGTTTTTACTACCCCACGACTTAAGGGGACCGGTGGATTGCTTCATATTAAGCAGGCGTTCCTTGAAGGCTATAAATATATTGATTTGAGAATAAATATTAAGGATGGCGTTACAAAGGAGTATTCCTGCGGGAATTTCCCGGATAAATGCTTTGGGGAAAAATATATAAAGGAACATATTCTTTTTAATCATGATTTTCTTCCTATGGGCGAATTTGCCATAGGAACTAACACTACTGCTTATGTATGCGCCCGTAAATACGGAATAGAGGACAGGCTTCCGATTCTTATTGGGGAAAAGACAGGACCGCATTTTGCTTTTGGCGATACCTGTTACAGCTATGAGGAGGACTTGCATACATATAATCCTGATGGTAAGGCTATTGTTGCAAGAAGTAATGATTTTTCCGATATGAGGAAGGTAAATTCTGAAAAAGCATATTTCCACTGTCATACAGATATTACAATACCCTATGATGAACTGGGGGTAATTACTGCTGTAAGTGCGGATGGAAGCAGAACAGATATAATAAGAGATGGCTTATTTGTTCTTGAAGGACTTGGGGAGTTAAATAAACCATTGAAGAACCAATGATTTTTCTTTATAATTAAAAGAGTATATAAAAATGTAATTGTATATATGTTTTTAACTCTGTTTTCGATCAGGGTCTGAACAGAAAAGTACAAAATACATAGAAAATATGGAGGCGATTGTTGTGGCAAAAGTAGGAATAGTTATGGGCAGTGATTCAGATATGCCTATCATGAGTAAGGCGGCTGATATTTTAGAGGAGCTTGGTGTTGAGTATGAAATGACTATTATTTCAGCTCATAGAGAACCTGATGTATTCTTTGAATATGCAAAGACCGCAGAAGAAAAAGGTTTCAAGGTTATTATTGCAGGTGCCGGAATGGCAGCACATTTACCGGGTATGTGTGCGGCGATTTTCCCAATGCCGGTAATTGGTATTCCGATGCATACAACATCTCTTGGAGGAAGAGATTCTTTGTATTCAATAGTTCAGATGCCATCAGGTATTCCGGTTGCTACTGTTGCAATTAACGGTGGTGCGAATGCAGGTATTCTTGCAGCCAAGATGTTAGCAATGTCTGATCCTGAATTACTTGAGCGCCTTAAGAATTATACTAAGGGTCTTAAGGAATCTGTTGAGAAAAAGGCAGACAAGCTTTCAGAAATAGGATATAAGGAATATCTTAAGCAGATGAAATAAGCTGTATCATATTTTGCAGAAATGATTTTTGAATAAATGTACCGTTGCCGGCTTTGGTTAGGATGATTCGGAGGTTTATAATATCGGGATTAATCCTTAAGGCTTTCAAGGGAACATAATAATATATAAGGAGAATAGAAATGGATTATAAGAGCGCTGGTGTTGATATTGAGGCCGGATACAAGGCTGTGGAGCTTATGAAGGAGCATGTTAAGAAAACAATGCGTCCTGAAGTATTAGGTGGTTTAGGAGGTTTTTCGGGTGCATTTTCACTTGAAAAATTCAAAGATATGGAGAAACCAACACTGGTTTCCGGAACAGATGGTGTAGGTACCAAGCTTAAGCTTGCTTTTCTTCTTGATAAGCATGATACAATTGGTATTGATTGCGTTGCAATGTGTGTTAATGATATTGCCTGTGCAGGTGGTGAACCATTGTTTTTCCTTGACTATATTGCATGTGGTAAAAACGAACCTGAAAAGATTGCTTCAATCGTTAAGGGAGTTGCAGATGGATGTATTCAGGCAGGAGCATCACTTATTGGTGGTGAAACTGCTGAAATGCCGGGCTTCTATCCTGAGGATGAATATGATTTGGCAGGCTTTGCAGTAGGAATTGTAGATGAGAAGAAGCTTATTACAGGTGCTGATATTAAAGAGGATGATGTTATTATTGGTATTGCATCATCAGGTGTTCACAGCAATGGATATTCTCTTGTTCGTAAGGTGTTCCCTATGAGAGAGTCATGTTTGATGGAGTATGTTTCAAGTCTTGGAATGACTCTTGGCGAGGCACTTCTTACTCCTACCAAGATTTACGTTAAGGCTTTGAGTAGTGTTAGAAATGCCGGCGTTACCATTAAGGGTTGTAGCCATATTACAGGTGGTGGATTCTATGAAAACATTCCACGTATGCTTCCGGAGGGAATGAGAGCCGTTATTAAAAAGGATTCTTACGAGGTTCTTCCTATATTCAAGCTGATTCAGCAGAGCGGAAATATTGCTGAGGAAATGATGTACAATACATATAATATGGGTATTGGTATGATGCTTGTTGTAGATCCCAAGGATGCTGATGCTACAATGAAGGCAATTGAGGAAGCAGGAGAGAAGGCTTATAAGGTTGGTAAGATTGAAGCCGGACAGAAGGGTGTAACGTTATGCTAAAAATAGCTGTTCTTGTGTCGGGTGGCGGAACTAATCTTCAGGCCATAATCGATGCTGTTAATAATAAGACCTTGACAAATGTAGAAATTGTTAAGGTAATCGGTAATAAGAAGGATTCATTCGCACTTGAACGTGCGAAAAGTAATGGAATAGATGCTGAATGTATATCACCGAAGGATTACGAATCTAAGGATAAGTATGATGAGAAGATGATTGAGGCGATTAAGGACAAGGGTGCAGAGCTTGTAGTTCTTGCCGGATTTCTTGTGGTTTTGTCCGAAAAATTTGTATCTGAATTTTCCGGAAGAATTATTAATATTCATCCTTCACTTATTCCATCATTTTGCGGCGATGGTTTCTATGGACTTAAGGTTCACGAAAGAGCTCTTGA
This sequence comes from Lachnospiraceae bacterium, assembly GCA_045627745.1. GTDB lineage: Bacteria > Bacillota > Clostridia > Lachnospirales > Lachnospiraceae > UBA2868. Next base: position 51,369 of record JAZQOI010000052.1, read on the forward strand.
AAGGGGAATAAAGGTAACCGGTGCAACGGTTCATTTTGTTGATTCGGGTACAGATACAGGCCCTATTATTTTTCAGAAGGCTGTGTATGTTGAAGCTGGTGATACTCCGGAAATTCTCCAGAGAAGAGTTATGGAGCAGGCCGAGTGGATTATTCTTCCTAAGGCCATTCAGGCTATTGCTGATGGGAAAATAAAGATTAAAGATAATATTGTAGAACCTATGAGTTTATAAGGAGATAAGAATGAAGGTTTTGGTTGTAGGAAGCGGTGGTCGTGAACATGCCATTGTTACAAGCGTTGCAAAGAGCAACAAAGTGGATAAAATATACTGCGCACCGGGAAATGCGGGAATAGCAGAGCTTGCCGAATGTGTAGACATTGGCGTTATGGATTTTGATAAGCTTACTGATTTTGCTAAAGAAAAAGAAATTGATTTGACAATAGTGGCTCCTGATGACCCTCTTGTAGCCGGTGCGGTTGATGCATTTGAAGCAAAGGGGCTTAGAGCCTTTGGACCCAGAAAAAATGCTGCCATACTTGAAGGAAGTAAGGCTTTTTCGAAGGATTTGATGAAAAAGTATAATATTCCCACTGCTCAGTATGAGAATTTTGATAATCCGGAGGATGCTATTAAGTATCTTGAAACTGCAAAAATGCCAATAGTTCTTAAGGCTGACGGTCTTGCATTGGGCAAGGGAGTTCTTATTTGCAACACACTTGAGGAAGCAAAAAAAGGTGTACAGCAGATTATGCTCGATAAACAATTTGGAACAGCCGGTAATCGAATGGTTATTGAGGAGTTTATGACAGGAAGAGAGGTTTCTGTTCTTTCCTTTGTTGATGGAAAAACAATTAAGCCTATGACTTCTGCTCAGGATCATAAGAGAGCGGGAGATGGCGATACAGGTCTTAATACAGGTGGTATGGGAACCTTTTCACCAAGTCCCTTTTATACTAAAGAAGTTGACGAATTTTGTAAGAAGTATATCTATCAGCCTACAGTTGATGCTATGGCTGCAGAAGGAAGAGAATTCAAGGGAATTATTTTCTTTGGATTAATGCTTACTGAGGATGGTCCCAAGGTCCTTGAGTATAATGCACGCTTTGGAGATCCTGAGGCACAGGTTGTTTTGCCCAGAATGAATAATGATTTGATTGACGTGTGTGAAGCCTGTATAGACGGTACACTTTCTGATATAGAGCTTGATTTTGAAGATAATGCTGCTGTATGTGTTGTGCTTGCATCTGAGGGTTATCCTGTTAAATATGAAAAGGGCTTGCCTATAAGCGGCCTTGATTCCTTCAAGGATAAGGATGAGTATTATGCTTTCCACGCAGGAACAAAGCTAAAGGATGGTAAGGTGGTTACTAACGGTGGCAGAGTTCTTGGAATTACTGCACTTGGTCAGAATCTTGTTGAAGCAAGAAAAAATGCTTATGCTGCAACTGAATGGGTTGAATTTGATAACAAATATATGAGACATGATATTGGAAAAGCAATTGATGAAGCTTAATTAATCTGTTTCTAATAGTATCTATTTTGCATCGGGAGAGTTTTCTCCCGATGTTTTGTTATACACGATGAGCCAAGTGGCTGCGCATGCTTGCATGCAGGCAGACATTTGGCGAACGTATAATCATGAGGAAGAAGCGAAGCGGAATCCGAATGATTATACGAAGTGTAAAAGCGAGTAGGCGTCAGCCGACTCGAATACATACACGATGAGCCAAGTAAAATCAATAATTGACTACTCTGGTCATAGTATAATAAAACAATTATAAAAATCAGTTTAAAAAAATTTTATTTTTTAGGTTGACATAAACGGTATGTGGTTGTAATATAAATGTCGAGGGAAATGAATAATGATAGAGGGCCATGACTAATTCGGTCAACTACAGTATTCAGAACACATATACTGAAAGGGGAATCGGTATATCATGCGTTCAAATACGTGTGCGAATAGAATGCGGTTAAAGGGTAACCGCATACTTCGACAAATAATGTTACCGGTTTTGAGTGCTTCGCTTGCACTAACCGGGGGACAATCTACATATGCATATACTTCGACGAAGGGAACGGTAGCCTGCGAGAGCGGCAAGATCAGAAAAGATGCTTCTACAAACTCTGGTTTTGCCTATGGTGTTAAGCAGGGAGACGAGATTACCATTATCAATGAGAAAAAGGGTGATGATGGTAAAATCTGGTATGAGGTACAGGTAGGTGAAGGTACCGGATATATCCGTTCCGATCTTGTCGAGAAATCCAAGACAACAGCAACAGACAATAAGACAAAAGAAACTGTGATTGTTAAGAATGCTAATTCTAAGAACGATAACTCTGGAAATGGGGATTCGGTTACCGGAAAGGTTCAGGTTGATTTGGCAATTGTAAGATCACAGGCTTCTACCGGCTCTGATGTTACTCTTTGCGTGAAACAGGATTCCGAGGTTACCATTAACAGTAAGGTAAAAGGAACTGATGGTAAGAAGTGGTATTCAGTAACTGTAGAGAGAAATGGTATTTCCTACGAAGGATATGTTCGAGCTGATTTGTTAAAAGCCAATGGTGATGTGGATGAAGCAGATTACAGCGAAGGTGATTCGGGAACCAGAAAAGTTGATGATGCATCAGATAAATCGGAAGAATCAAAGAACGAGAATACAGGTAATGGTTCGGTTCAGCTAGGCAAGATAAAGGGAATCGGAATCAACGTTAGAAAATCAGCCACTGATGGAGATGTTATATGTAGAGTGACTCAAGGCCAGACGGTTACAGTTACTGACCAGGTGGTAGGAAGTGATGGCTGTGTTTGGTACAAGATTTCTTTTACGAACAATTTAACACCACAGACTGGTTATATCAGATCTGATTTTGTAGAAGGAGTTACTCAGACAATCGTTGCAGAAGGCAACGATGTCAACGGTGACTCTATTTCTACGTCTGAGGATATAGATTCTGTTTTAAAGGAAGCAGAGGAAGAGGAAAATTCAGAAGAGCAGAAAAAAGAAGAAAAGAAAGAAGAGACTGCTCAGTATGAAAAGAAAGAGGCTGCTATAAACGGAATTAATGTTAATGTAAGAAAAACACCCGGCAATGGCGAGGTGCTTTCCAGCCTTAGTACCGGTTCTACGGTAACTGTAATTAATGAAGGCGAATCAGAAGACGGGCGTCAATGGTATGAGATATCCTACAAGTTTAACAAAGATGAATATACCGGATGGATATTGAAGGATTATGTTAAAGTTGAGGAGAATAAATCAGATTATACTGATGCTTTGACAGGACTTGTTAAGGGTTCGGGTATTCGTGTGAGAGAAAGTGCAGTTAATGGAACTGTTGTTGAACAGCTTAATTCCGGACACCGAGTTAATATTGCAGGTGAGACACTTGGAAGTGATGGAGCTAAATGGTTCTTTATAGAATTTACATGCAAGGGCGTTGAAAAGAAGGGATATATCCGTTCTGACTATGTTAATGTAATAACAACCGTTGAAAGTACAAAACCATCATCTGATGCTGACTTTGAAAAAAGTATCAGTTGTCTGCCTGATAGCTATAAAGCCAATTTACGTGCTTTGCACAGTAAATATCCCAATTGGCAGTTTGAGGTGGTAAATACAGGACTTGATTGGAATGAGGCTCTTAGTGCAGAAAGTTCCGTTGGTAAGAATCTTGTTGCAAAAAACAGTATTTCTTCATGGAAATCAACAGAACCACAGGCATATAATTGGTCTACAAATGCCTGGTATGGTTTTGATGGCGGAACATGGGCTTCTGCATCTAAGGAACTTATTGCTTATTATATGGACCCGAGAAACTTCCTTGATGAGAGTGGAATTTTCCAGTTTGAAAAGCTTGACTGCATGGATTATCAGAATGAGGATGGCGTAAAGAATATTATTGCAGGAACATTTATGGATTCTTCCTTTACTGATACAGACGGTGTGGAGAGAAATTATGTTTCCACTATTACCGAGGTGTCAAGAGAAACTGGCATCAGTCCATATCATTTAGCTACACGTATCATTCAGGAACAGGGAATTTACGGTTCAAGTAATAGTATTTCAGGTACAGTTCCCGGATATGAAGGATACTTTAATTATTTTAATATTGGTGCTTATGCTGCAAGTGGCAGGAATGCAACTACGAATGGTCTTATATATGCTAAGGGAGATGATGGGACCTATGGACGTCCTTGGAACTCAAGATATAGATCAATTTTAGGAAGTGCAAAATATATTGCAGAAAAGTATGTTAAATTAGGACAGAATACGTTATACTTTGAGAAGTTTAATGTAGTTAATTCAGGTAGCGGTATATATAAACATCAGTACATGAGCAATGTTCAGGCGGCTTCTTCAGAGTCTGCAAGAATGAGAAAGGCGTATTCGGATAAGAATACAACACTTGTATTTAGAATTCCGGTATTTAGCAATATGCCGGATTTGCCTTGCGAGAAGCCTACCAGTACATCTAATCCTAATAATTACCTTAAGGGATTAAGAGTAGATAATTATGATATTACTCCGGCCTTTTCAATGTCTCAGGATACATATTGTTTGACTGTTGATAACAGTGTTTCTTCTATTAATATTACTGCAGAAGCTGTTGCATCAACCTCTAAGATTGGTGGAATCGGAACTAAAGAGTTGTCGGTTGGAACCAATTCTTTCCAGATAGTATGTAAGGCACAGAACGGTAATACCAGAACCTATACTTTGAATGTACAGCGTAATTAGAAAGTGAGGATTTAGCATGATATCCAGAAGTAAAAAGTTACTTTTACTGGCGACGCTTGCGTCTGCTATGACTATGGGCGGAGTTAGTGCGGTATATGCAGACAATGCTGTGAATGTTACTGCTGATAAAGAAACAGCGGTAGTTGGTGATTCCTTTGTTGTAACAATTGATTGCGAAAGTGATTCTGATGGAGCGCAAGCTCCTGAGATATCTGTTGAGTATGATGAGAACAGATTACAGCTTGAAGATTGTAGCACAGAATATGGTGGCGGTGGTGGTCTTATTACACTGTCAGATCTTGATTCGGAAATATCTTTTTCTGTATTATCAGGTGGAACAGCAGATGTAGTTGTTTCAATGGCTACAGATGATGGTGGCTCGGTAGATGGAAGTGTTTCGTTAGATGTAGATGGCGAAGATACTGCTGCATCGGCTATGACTTCTGGTCAGTCTACTTCAACGGGGGTTGCAGCAGGAACAATAATGTCAGCAGATGGCTCTAAGATTATTTCTACTGTTTTTGCTGATGAGCTTATGCCTGATTTGTTCCATAAGACAACTGTTGTATATAATGGAACAACCATAGAAGCGGCACAGTTCGATATGGGTGATATGCTGCTTGTATATGTAACAGATACAGCAACAAACGGTGGTTCGTTTTATATAAGTAATTCCACAACAGGAGCTCTTGAAGAATTTAAGTTAATCAGAGGTATTGAGAATAGGTTTATTGTTGTTCTTAAGGCACCTTCGGATGCTACCGTTCCGGTGGGATTTACTAAGGCCACGCTTATGTGGGATGATCAGACACTTGAAGCATATAAGATAGTTGATAAGAATGGGGTTTCCAATAATGAATCCGAAAGTCAGACTCCGATTATTACTGATGAAGGTATTTCAACGGAAGATTTCTTTTTGGTATATGCAATGAGCTCAGAAGGCAATATGGGTTGGTATATGTATGATATGTCAGAAGGTACATATCAGAGATACCTTCAGGTTATTAGAACAGCTATAGACGAGGAAGGTAATGAAATGCCTATTCCTGATGCTGTTGAGGTTGTTGCTTCTACGAAATACAAAGAGCAGCTTAACTTAAGACTTATAATTATTGGTGCGCTTACCGGTGCGTTACTTCTTTTACTTATTATAATTATAGTTCTTGCTGTTAAGCTTGGAAAAAAAGAAGATTATTATGAGGATGAAGATTCGGATGATTCTGATAGTGTGAAAAATTACAACAAATCAGATAATTCTAATTATTCATCAAATAAGAAAAATATAAAACAGAAGAGTGTATATTACGAACAGGAAGATGAGGATTATCCGGAAGAGGATAATGGATATCAGGATGATTATTCCGAAGGCTACGAAGATTTGGATAATTATTCAGATGAAGATTCAGATGATGATGACTATTCATCTGATGAAAACTACGAACAGGATGATGAATACACTAAGCCGGATCCTGATGCTCCTGTGATTAAGGCATCTGATTTGGCTGACTGGCAGATGAATGAGAAGAAAAAGCGTGATAAGAACAATCGCGTGGCAACACCGGTTCAGCCTGTTGAAGAAGAAGCAAAAGACGTTGCAGAGGAATCTAAGAAGAAGTTAAAGGGACGTAAGGCTCGTAAGCAGGAAGAAGCAACAGTTCAGTCAATTGATTGGTCTGAAATGGAGTCCGTTATGAAGGGAGCTTCAAATGATGCAAGAAGACCTACCGGAAATAATACCAATAAGCTTCCGCAAAGATATCAGAATGCTGAAGAGGAAGAAGAGGAAGAGGTAATTGAGCCTGCTTCCACAGAAGAAGAAATAAACGAGATTCTTGCAGAGGTAGAACGTGAGGAAGCCTCAGACAGAATGAGAAGTAAGAAAAAAGCCCATGGACCTGTTCCTCAAGAAGAGGAAGATTATCCTGAAGAGGAGGACTACTCACAGGAAGATAATTATTCAGAGGATGAGTATTATCCTGAGGAGGATTATTCCGATGAGGAGCCTGATGAGGATGAGGATATGGAAGAACCTCAGGTAACGGAAAAGAAAGGCTTGTTCGGCAAGAAACGTCAGCTTTTTGATGACGGTATGGATGAAGATGAAATAGATGAAGAGGAGGAAGAAAGCTTTTCATTTAATTTCCTTAAAAAAGACAAAAAGAAACAGAAGAAGGATTCAAGAGAGCTTGACTTTTCAAATAAGGATTATCCTGGCGATAATAATATGAATCAGGATTATTCAAATAATCGTGGTTATGATAATAATCAAGGCTATTTAAATAATCAGGGATATCCGGGTAATCAGGGCTATGGAAATAGCGGATATTCCAATAACGGTTATGGAAATAATCAGGGATATTCAAATAATCGTGGGTATGTGAATAATCAAGGCTATGGTAATAATCAGGGTTATATGAATAATCAAAACATGTCTAATAATCAGGGATATGTTAATAATAATGGATATTCAAATAATCAGGGTTATTCAAACAATCAAGGTTATTCCAATATTCCCAACTATGGAAATGATCAGGGTTATATGAATAATCAGAGCTATGGTAATAATCAGAATTATATGAATAATCAGGGTTATGGTAACAACCAAAGCTTTATGAGCAATCAAGGTTATGGCAATAATCAAGGGTATATGAACAATCAAAACATGTCTAATAATCAGGGATATGTCAATGAACAACCTAAGAAGCCTGCTTATGATCCGGCTGATCTTGATGAAGATTTTGAATTCGAATTTTTAAATGTTGATAACTAAAAGAAACGGGGCTGTTTACAGCCCCATTTCTTTTTAATCACAGTTACAAACAATAATAAATATTGTATAATGGGACTGCAATGTTTGCTTAAGCAAATATTGTAAGTGAATAGTGAATTAAAAAGAGGATTTATAAATGACACCTAAATATACTGATAAAGCTAAAAATGCTATTAACAGAGCAAAAAGAATATCTAAAAGATTGGATACAGGATATATTGGCACTGAACACCTATTATTAAGTCTGCTTTCTGATGAATCCTGTACTGCTTCAGAGGCTCTTAAAGAAGCCGGTTTAGATTATGATACTTTTTTGCAGATGGTTTCTACGATTTCACCGGAAAAGCAAAGTGATGCCTGCGTGTGTGACCGTCCTGAATATACACCAAAGTTTAAAGATGTACTTGATTATGCTAAGTATCTTGCTGAATGTTTTAATATAGAAAAAATCGGTACAGAAATACTTCTTTTGTCCTTGCTGTCTGATTCATCAACGGCTGCATTTTCATTGATTTATTCTACAAATCTTGATTTTGAAAAAATTACAATGAATCTTATTGCTTCAACCGGTCTTATGCCATCAGAAATACGCAAATTTGCAATGATGTTGAAGGAAAAACGCGGAGTATATAAGAACTCCTTAAAACAACAGAAGCCTTCCATTTTGGAACAGTACAGCAGAGATTTAACAAATCTTGCAAAAGAGGGAAAGCTTGACCCTGTTATTGGAAGAGAAGTAGAAATCAGAAGAGTTATTCAGACCTTAAGTAGAAGAAATAAGAATAATCCCTGTCTAGTAGGTGAGCCCGGTGTTGGAAAAACAGCTATAGTGGAAGGCCTTGCCAAAAGAATTGTAGACGGATTAGTGCCTGATTCTGTAAAGGACAAGCGACTTTTAGTTCTTGATTTGTCAGCTATGGTGGCAGGTACTAAGTACCGTGGTGAATTTGAAGAAAGAATTAAGAATCTTATTGCGGAAGTAACCAGGAGTAAGGATTGTATTTTATTTATTGATGAGCTTCATACACTAATCGGGGCAGGTGGTGCCAGTGGTTCACTTGATGCATCAAATATTCTTAAGCCTGCTCTTTCAAGAGGGGAAATTCAGCTCATAGGCGCAACCACTCTTGATGAGTATCGTAAATATATTGAAAAGGATGCCGCCCTTGAGAGAAGATTTCAGCCTGTTAACGTTGAACCGCCCACAAATGAGGAAACATTACTAATCCTTAAAGGAATTAGGGAGAATTATGAAAAACATCACAATGTGAATATTACAGATGAAGCCTTGAAGTCCTGTGTAACCCTTTCGGATCGCTATATTAATGACCGGTTTATGCCGGATAAGGCAATCGATATAATGGATGAGGCTGCAGCTAAAATCAGAATAAAGAACTATAAGACCACAAATGAGTTTAATGATTATGAAACGAGAATCAATGGGCTTGAGGAGGAGATGGTTAATGCCCTTCACGAGCTTAAAACAGATGAGTTTGTTGAATTGAAAATTGAACGTGATGCAGTTATTTCAGAGTACGAGAAGAAAAAGAAGCTGAATGCAAAGGATAATGGCAGAATCTTAACTGTCGACGAAGCAACAGTTGCAGAGGTGGTGTCTGACTGGACGAAAATTCCTTTATCGAAATTATCAGAAAGTGATAATGCAAGACTGTCACGTATGGATTCTACTCTTAAAAAGCGTATTATAGGACAGGATGAAGCTGTGGAAGCTGTTAGTCGTGCCATTAAGAGAGGAAGAATCGGACTAAAGGAGAAAAACAGACCAATTGGGTCATTCCTTTTCCTTGGACCTACAGGTGTAGGAAAAACAGAATTATGTAAGGCTCTTACAGAGGTGTTATTTGGCAATGAGAAGGCTCTGATAAGAGTAGATATGTCAGAATATATGGAAAAGCATACTGTTTCTAAGATGATTGGTTCGCCTCCGGGGTATGTAGGCTTTGAGGAGGGAGGACAGTTGTCCGAAAAGGTACGTCGTAATCCGTACTCTGTAGTTCTCTTTGATGAAATAGAAAAGGCACATCCTGATGTGTTTAATATTCTTTTGCAGGTTCTTGATGAAGGAAATATCACCGATTCAAATGGAAGAAGTGTATCTTTTAAGAATTGTGTTATTATCATGACTTCTAATGCGGGTGCAAACAGAATTGTTGAGCCTAAGCACCTTGGATTTGTTACGGAGGTTGATGAAGGTGCAAATCACAACCGTATGAAATCGGGAGTGATGGAAGAAGTGAAGAAAATCTTCAAGCCTGAGTTTATTAATCGTATTGATGAAATAGTGGTATTTCATGCTCTTAATGAAGCTGATATGAAGAAGATTGTGACTTTACTTGTAAATCAGCTTTCTGTCAGAATAAAAGAGGAGCTTAATATTTCTCTTTCTGTTACTGATAGTGTTAAAAAGTATATTGTTGAAAAGGGTTGTGACAAAAAATACGGTGCAAGACCATTAAAGAGAGCTATTCAGACAATGCTTGAGGATAAGCTGGCGCAGGCATATATAGATGGTGTAATTCATGATGGTGACAATATAAAAATGACATTTAAAAATAACGAAATATTTGTTAAAGTTTTGGATTAATGTAGAAAAAATAGCCGGGTTGGGTTATAATTTATATATGATTTTTCTTAGAAAAATTAATGTTGCGAAGACAATTTAATACAGCAAATTAAGAGGAGATTTAGATTATGTCAGTGGTGACGGAGTTGATTAAAACTGAAGCCAATGGGGCATTGAGCTTCGGCAATTATGAGTTGGCTAGTAAGGCTAAGCTTGAGGATTATGAATGTGGTGGGAATCTCTATAAGGTCAAGACCTTTAAGGAAATGACCAAGCTTGAAAAGGACGGTATGTTTGTATATGAATCGGTTCCCGGAACTGCAGTACATGATTTTACAACAACGGCCGATGGTGTTGACTTTAAGGTAAATGGAAATGAGGATGCACAGATAATTGTTGGATTGATGGAAGACTCTGAATACGAGGTTTTTATAGATGGAAAGAGCTCCGGTAAGATGAAGACAAGCCTTGGAGGAAAGCTTAACTTAAGTGTGGAGCTGGCAGGCAATGGTGATGTTTTGGTAGAGATTAAGAAATAATTAGACATTTATTGACAGAGAAGGCAATGCCTTCTCTGTATTTATGATAGGAGCTTAAATGGCAAAATCAAAAGTATCAAGCGCATTTTTTTGTAGTAATTGTGGTTATGAATCTTCAAAGTGGATGGGACAATGCCCGGGGTGTCGTGAGTGGAATACACTTGTTGAAGAACCGGTGGTGAAAACATCCAAATCAAAAAGCAGCGGTTCATTAGTGCATTCCGCCAATGATAATAAGCCATCTAAAATATCGGCAATATCATTATCTGAGCAGGATAAAACATCAACAGGTATAATGGAGATGGACAGAGTTCTTGGAGGAGGAATTGTTGAAGGCTCTCTGATTCTGGTTGGAGGCGATCCGGGAATAGGTAAGTCTACGTTGTTACTTCAAACCTGTAAAAATCTTGCAGAGAAAAATGTAGATGTCCTTTATATATCAGGTGAGGAATCCCTTAAACAGATAAAAATGAGAGCTGACAGAATTGGTGATTTTACTGATTCGCTTGCGCTGTTTTGTGAAACAAATATGACAATTATTGAGGAGACCATACGAAGAGAAAAGCCGGGGGTTGTTGTAATTGATTCTATTCAGACAATGTTTTCGGAAGAAGTTTCTTCTGCGCCGGGATCCGTTTCGCAGGTAAGAGAGGTAACAAATATACTGCTTCAGCTTGCAAAAAACCTGTCCATTGCGATTTTTATTGTAGGACATGTTACAAAAGAGGGTACTGTTGCCGGACCAAGAGTTTTAGAACATATGGTAGATACTGTGTTGTATTTTGAAGGTGACAGACATGCTGCATATAGAATTCTGAGAGGTGTTAAAAATCGTTTTGGCTCCACTAATGAAATAGGAGTATTCGAAATGAGAAATGAGGGATTGATTGAAGTATCTAATCCCTCTGAGTATATGCTTACCGGAAGACCTCTTGGAGCCGCCGGCTCTGTGGTAGTATGTGCGATGGAGGGAACAAGACCTTTACTTATTGAGCTTCAGGCTCTTGTGTGCAGAACTAATTTCGGAATACCCAGAAGACAGGCTACGGGAACTGATTATAACAGGGTTAATCTTCTTATGGCTGTACTGGAGAAGCGTGTGGGACTTAAGCTTTCGGAATGTGATGCCTATGTAAATGTTGCAGGCGGAATTAAACTTAATGAGCCGGCAATAGACTTAGGAATAATTATGTCGATAGTATCAAGCTATAAAAATGTTCCTATTCCTCAGGATGTTATTTGTTTTGGTGAGGTAGGCCTAAGCGGTGAGGTAAGAAGCGTTACCATGGCACAGCAAAGAGTTTCTGAGTGCTATAAGCTTGGATTTAGAACATGTATTGTACCTAAAAGTTCATTGTCAATGATTAAAAATACTGATGATGATATGAGAATTATTGGTGTAGATTCTGTAAGTGAAGCATTAAATTACCTATAAGTAATTGCGTGAGCATTTTTTTATTGATATAATTTCTAGTATGAGTCAGTGAAAGTAACTGTTCAGATAATACTTTGTGAGAAAGAAGGATAGAATAGTGGTCAGACGAATTTATGTTGAAAAGAAAAAACCTTTTGCTGTAAAGGCAAAGGAATTAAGTGAAGAGATTAAGAACTATCTTGGCTTTAAGAATATTAAAGAGGTGAGAGTTCTTATTAGATATGATATTGAGAATCTCTCAGAGGCAACCTATGAGAAGGCAAAGGTTACTGTTTTTTCGGAACCGCCTGTTGATGTTTTATTTGAAGAGGATTTTGAGAGAAGTGAGAATGCCAAGGTGTTCTCCGTTGAATTCCTTCCGGGTCAGTTTGACCAGAGAGCGGATTCTGCAGTTCAGTGTGTAAGATTTCTTAAGGAAGATGAGGAGCCGGTTATCAGGACTGCTGTAACCTATTGCTTTGAAGGCGATTTGACCGATGAAGAGCTTGAACAGATTAAGAACTATTGTATTAATCCTGTTGATTCAAGAGAAACCAATCTTGATAAGCCTGATACTCTTATTACGAAATTTGATGAGCCTGAAGATATTTTGATTTTTGATGGCTTTAGAACAATGGATGAATCAGAGCTTAAGAAGCTGTATGATTCGTTAGGTCTTGCTATGACCTTTAAGGATTTTCTTCATATCAGGAATTATTTTAAGAATGAGGAAAATCGTGATCCATCCATGACAGAAATACGTGTTTTGGATACATATTGGTCAGACCATTGTCGTCATACAACCTTCTCTACAGAACTTAAGGAGGTTGAATTTGGTGAGGGCTATTTCAGAAAACCTATTGAGGATACATACGAGGAATATCTTGATACCCATAAAGAGATGTTTAAGGGTAGAGATGATAAATTTGTATGTCTTATGGATATTGCTCTTCTTGCAATGCGTAAGCTTAAAAAAGAAGGCAAGTTAAACGATCAGGAGGAATCAGATGAGATTAATGCTTGCTCTATCGTTGTTCCTGTAGAAATTGATGGTAAGACCGAAGAGTGGCTTGTTAGCTTTAAGAATGAAACTCATAATCATCCTACCGAAATTGAACCCTTTGGTGGAGCTGCTACATGTCTTGGTGGTGCTATTCGTGATCCGCTATCAGGTCGTTCCTATGTATATCAGGCAATGCGTGTTACAGGAGCAGCAGATCCTACTGTTTCTCTCAAGGACACATTGAAGGGTAAGCTACCGCAGAAGAAGCTTGTTCGTTCGGCAGCAGGCGGTTATTCTTCATATGGTAATCAGATAGGTCTTGCAACAGGATATGTTAAGGAAGTATATCATCCATCATACGTTGCTAAGCGTATGGAAATCGGTGCTGTAATGGGTGCCGCACCTAGAAAGAATGTTATTCGTGAATCCTCTGATCCGGGAGATATTATTATACTTCTTGGCGGACGTACAGGACGTGATGGCTGTGGTGGTGCAACCGGTTCATCCAAGGCACATACAGAACAGTCTATCGATACCTGCGGTGCTGAGGTTCAAAAGGGTAATGCACCTACAGAACGTAAGCTTCAGCGACTTTTCAGAAGACCTGAGGTAAGCTGTCTTATTAAGAAATGTAATGACTTTGGTGCAGGTGGTGTATCTGTTGCCATTGGTGAGCTTGCAGACGGTTTACAGATTGACCTTGATAAGGTACCTAAGAAATATGCAGGTCTTGACGGAACAGAGCTTGCTATATCCGAATCACAGGAGAGAATGGCAGTTGTAATAGATCCTAAGAATGTTGATGAGTTTCTTAAATATTCTAAGGAAGAGAATCTTGAAGCTACAAAGGTTGCAGTTGTTACCAAGGAACCAAGACTTGTATTAAGCTGGAGAGGCAAGGAAATTGTTAATTTATCACGTGCATTCCTTGATACAAACGGTGCTCATCAGGAGACTAATGTAGCTGTAGATATTCCATCTGAGTCCGATAAATTCTTTGATAAATATGAATTACCTAAGGTTAATGAGAAGCTGGCAGCAGGAGATGTAAAGGGAGCATGGCTTGATACATTGGCAGATCTTAATGTATGTTCACAGAAGGGTCTTGTTGAAATGTTTGACGGTTCCATCGGTGCCGGTTCAGTGTTTATGCCTTATGGTGGTAAGTATCAGCTTACAGAAACACAGGCTATGGTTGCTAAGCTGCCTGTACTTGAAGGTAAGTGCGATACTGTAACAATGATGGGCTACGGGTTTGATCCATATCTTTCATCCTGGAGTCCATATCATGGTGCTGTATATGCTGTACTTGAATCAATGGCCAGAATTGTTGCAAATGGTGGTGATTATAAGAAGATTAGATTTACATTCCAGGAATATTTCAGACGTATGTCTGAGGAGCCTTCAAGATGGAGTCAGCCGTTTTCAGCATTACTTGGTGCCTTTGCAGCTCAGTTAAGATTTGGTCTTCCTTCAATAGGCGGTAAGGATTCGATGTCGGGAACCTTTAATGATATTGATGTTCCTCCTACACTTGTTTCTTTCGCTGTTGATGTTGCTAAGAAACAGGACATTATTACACCTGAATTTAAGAAGGCCGGAAGTAAAATCATTCTTATGAAGGCTGCTCGTGATGAATATGATTTACCTGAATATGATGAAATCATGGATTCATATGAGAAATTCAATAAGGATATTCAGTCAGGAAATATTATTTCTGCCTATGCAGTAGACGGAAAGGGTGTTATTGCTGCCGTATCAAAGATGGCATTTGGTAATGGCCTTGGTGTTAAGCTTGAACATAACATTGATACTAAGACACTTTTCGAGGCTGGCTTTGGTTCGATTGTTGCAGAAGTGCCGTCTGAATGCGTTGGTAAGCTTGCAATTACATATACAGTAATTGGTGAGGTTACAGGTGATGAGAATTTAAGCTACAGTAATGTATCTGTTAGCCTTAAGGAAGCTCTTGATACATGGAAGGCACCTCTTGAGAAGGTGTTCCCTACTAAGGCAGTGGATGATACAAATGCAATTGAAACAAAGCTTTATAGTGCTGATTCGGTTTATGTATGCAAGAATAAGGTTGCTAAGCCTACCGTATTTATTCCTGTATTCCCCGGTACCAACTGTGAATATGATTCTACTAAGGCATTCACAAGAGCAGGTGCTAATGTAATTACAAAGGTATTTAAGAATCTTACAACAGAGGATATTATTGATTCTGTTGATGAGTTTAAGAAGAATATTGACAAGGCTCAGATTATTATGTTCCCGGGCGGCTTCTCGGCAGGTGATGAGCCTGATGGTTCTGCGAAGTTCTTTGCAACAGCTTTTCAGAATGCGGCAATTAAAGAAGCTGTTATGGATTTACTTAATAAGAGAGACGGTCTCGCACTTGGTATTTGTAATGGTTTCCAGGCACTTATTAAGCTTGGTCTTGTACCCGGTGGTGAAATAGTAGGCCAGAATAATGATTCTCCTACACTTACCTTTAATACTATTAACTGTCATATTTTCAAGATGGTTTATACAAAGGTTGTTTCAATAAAATCACCATGGCTTAGGGAGGCAACACTTGGTGGGACTTATGTTATCCCTGCTTCTCATGGTGAAGGTCGTTTTGTTGCAAATGATGAATGGCTTGATAAGCTGTTTAAGAATGGCCAGGTTGCAACTCAGTATGTTGATATAGATGGAAATATCAGCATGGATGAAGAGTGGAACATTAATGGCTCATATATGTCAATCGAAGGTATTACATCACCGGATGGCAGATGCTTTGGTAAGATGGGACATTCTGAACGTCGTGGTGATGGTGTTGCAATTAATATTTATGGTGATCAGGATATGAAGATATTTGAATCCGGTGTTAAGTATTTTAAATAATTCATATTATTAATCAATATTGTTTTGATAGCCTCGGGTTGTGTTTGCAATCCGAGGTTGTTTATAGGAGAGCATATGCAACGACTTAGAGATTTACTATCAACTGTTCTTGATTCCGGACTTAATAGCATTGTGATTAGCCATACACGGGTTAAGGATAATCCTGTCAGAAAAATCAAATATCGTCCCGTGGTAATAAAGGGTAATATTGTTTTCCAGGAAACTAAGACAAATGGTACTCAGGAATTCCATAAAAATCTGGAAAAATCAGAGGCTCTTGAGATGATACTTGAAATGCTTGAAAAAGATTATGTGCAGATAGAGGTGAATCATTCTTCCTTAAACGCCACCGGACTAATTAACAAGAAGGGTGGTCTGGCATTAAAAATTAAAAATAAAACCATAACACAAAGTGAAAATACAGTTAGCCTTTCTGATTCGTATTTAAAGCGTTTGAGCCATAATAAGAAAAAGAAATACATTATAGAGGAGGGGGTTGCTGTTCCTTTTCTTGTTGATTTGGGAGTAATGACAAAGGATGGCAGAATTGTAAACAAAAGATATGATAAGTTCAGGCAGATTAACAGATTTCTTGAGTTTGTAGAGGATATTGTTGCTGAACTGCCAAGGGACAGAGAAATAAGTATTATTGATTTTGGATGTGGCAAATCATATCTTACCTTTGCGCTATACTATTATCTAAAGGTTTTGCAGGGAGTTGATATTAGAATTACCGGTCTTGATTTGAAGGAGACGGTAATTGATAACTGCAATGAATTAAGTAAGAAATATGGCTATGACAAGCTTGAATTCTTGTGCGGTGATATTGCAACCTACGATAAAACCAATAGTGTTGATATGGTTGTGACTTTGCATGCCTGTGATACCGCAACGGATTATGCTCTCTATAAGGCTGTTAACTGGGGGGCAAAAGTGATTTTGTCTGTTCCCTGCTGTCAGCATGAAATGAATGGCCAGATACAATCGGATTTACTTAATCCGGTGCTTAAATATGGTCTTATTAAAGAAAGAATGTCTGCACTTATTACTGATGCAGTTCGAGGCGAGATATTAAGACTCAAAGGTTATGAGGTTCAGATTCTTGAATTTATTGATATGGAGCATACACCGAAAAATATTCTGTTAAGGTGTGTTTATAAGGGTGAAGCATCTGATGAGATAAATCAGAAGAACAATCTGACAGAGCTTATGAAGGAGCTTAATGTTACACCTACCCTTTATAAGCTGATGTTTGAGGGGTGATACAGGTTTATGAACAGTATTTTGAAGAAAGATTCATCAATCGAATATTTAAAAAAATCCGAAAAGCTTGGAATAAAACTGGGTTTGTCAAGGATGAAAAGACTTTTGGAGCTTCTTGATAATCCTCAGAGTGCTAACCGCTATATTCAGATAGCAGGTACAAATGGAAAGGGTTCGACTCTCTCTTATATGGAATCTATATTAATAGAGCTTGATTTCAAGGTCGGTGCATATACTTCACCGGCTGTTGATAGCACCCTCGAACAGTACAGGATTAATAGAAACCGGATTAAGGAAGAGGATTATTGCAGAATATTTGATCTGGTATGTGAAACTTCAAAAAAAATGGAGGATATGCCTACCAGATTTGAATTGGAAACAGCGGTAGCCTTTGTGTATTTTAAAGAACAGAAATGTGATTATGTGCTTCTTGAAACAGGTCTTGGCGGTGAACTTGATGCAACAAATGTTGTGGATACTACAGTGCTGTCCGTTATTACCTCTGTAAGCGAGGATCACCTTCACGTTATCGGAGATAATATTTATGAAATTGCAAAGACCAAAGCAGGGATTATTAAGGTAAATGTACCTGTGTGTTACATAGATAAACGTAACGATGTAAGTCAGGTTATTAGTCAGGTGGCTAACGAAAAAAATGCCGATATGTATTCGGTTAAGCCGGAGGATGTTGATTTTGTAAAGATAGAGAATCGTCGACTGTATTTTGATTTTGGTGAACGTAAGAATTTAGCTTTATCAATGCTTGGAATGTGCCAGTTGGAGAATGCATCTTTGGCTGTTCGTTCTATTGAGGTCCTGTTAAGCAGTCTATCTGTCGATCAATTAAATAAGGCAGTAAGAGATGGACTTTTGTGTACCAAATGGCAATGGAGATTTGAAATAATAAGTGAGACGCCCTTAGTTATACTTGATGGGGCACATAATCCGGATGCAGCCGTATGCTTAAGGGACAGTCTTGAAAAATTGCTCCCGGATTATTCACTAATATACGTGACCGGAATGTTTAAGGATAAGGATTACAAAAAGGTTGTTAGTATAATGGCTCCTTTGGCAAAGAAGGTTTTTACGGTGCCTACTACCGCTGTGGGTAGGGAGCTTTCGGCAGAAGAGTTGGCAGACGAGTATAATGCTTTTTTAAATAATTGGTCTCTTGCAAAAGCATCTGCAGATGTATCCGAGGCAATAGCCAATACAAAAAAATACTTTTCAACAATTGATGATGAAAAGAAGGCGCTGATAGTTTTTGGTTCGCTGTCCTTTCTTAAAAGCTTTAAGGATGAATGGAATAGTTATGAATAAACTTAATTATCAAAAAGAAATGGAACGTATAATAAACGGTTTTGATGAAAGTCCCACACTATTTTTGCATAGCTGCTGTGCTCCCTGTTCAAGCTATGTACTTGCATATTTAAGGCAATATTTTAGAATTACGGTTTTTTATTATAATCCTAATATATATCCTGAGGAGGAATTTTATAAACGGGTCAAAGAGCAGGAAAGACTTATAGCAGAGCTAAACAGGGACAGGTTTGTAATTAATATGGAGAATGATAAAGCTCTAGACAAAGTCAATGATATTGATTTTGTTTTAGGACGTTACAATCCTGAAGAGTTTTTCGAAATTGCTAAAGGTCTGGAAAAATGTCCTGAGGGGGGAGAAAGATGCTTTAAATGCTATGAACAAAGGCTTCGTCAGGCGGCGGTTAAGGCTAGGGAATTGGGATATGATTATTTTACAACAACACTTTCCATCAGCCCCCTTAAGAATGCAGATAAGCTAAATGAAATTGGTAATCTTGTTGCTAAAGAAATCGGAATAAAACATTTACCTGCTGATTTTAAAAAGAGGGAGGGCTATAAGTATTCCATAGAATTGTCTAAAAAATACGGACTATACCGGCAAAATTATTGCGGCTGTGTATATTCTGTAAGAGATAAATGCTAAATTGACCACATCATATTACTTGACTGTTTTCGTAATGACAATAATTCTTTGTACTTGCGATTGAGATTTTTTTTTGATAACCTTTTATTTATTGATATATTAATATGATTCTATATGAAACGAGGTATATATATGAAGACTTTATTGGATTCTTTATCCGAACGCATGCAGGATGCATTTAAGAAAGCCGGATACGATAGCAAATACGGTAAGGTGACTTTTTCAAATCGTCCTGATTTATGTGAATTTCAGTGTAATGGTGCTATGGCAGCAGCTAAGGAATATAAAAAGGCACCTATTATGATTGCCGGTGATGTTGCTTCATTACTGAAGGAGGATGACGCCTTTTCTGATGTTGAAGCAATTGCTCCGGGATTTCTTAATCTTAAGCTGTCAGGGACTTATCTTTCCGAGTTTCTTAATAATATGAGCAAGCTTGATAAGTTTGGTCTTGAAGAAGCTAAGGATAAAGGTAAAATTCTTATTGATTACGGCGGACCTAACGTGGCAAAGCCTCTTCATGTCGGACATTTGCGTTCGGCTATTATTGGAGAATCTGTGAAGCGTATATGCAGATATATGGGTAATGAAGTCGTTGGTGATATCCATTTAGGCGATTGGGGACTTCAGATGGGACTTATTATGAGCGAGGTTAGGGAAAGACAGCCTGAGCTTGTATATTTTAATCCTGATTTTGATGGGGAATATCCACAGGAATCACCATTTACCATATCAGAGCTTGAAGAAATATATCCTACTGCTTCCGCAAAGTCAAAGGAGGATGCTGCGTTTAAGGATTCGGCAATGAATGATACCTTTGAACTTCAGAATGGCGAGAAGGGTCATACTGCTCTGTGGAATCATATTATGAAGGTATCTGTTGAGGACCTTAAGAAAAATTATGAGAATCTTAATGTTTCCTTCGACTGGTGGAAGGGCGAGTCTGACGCACAAAAATATATACCGGATATGGTTGCCGATATGAAGAATAAGGGATATGCATACGAAAGCGAGGGTGCACTTGTTGTTGATGTAAAGGAAGAATCCGATACAAAGGAGGTTCCTCCATGTATGATTCTTAAATCTGATGGAGCTTCTTTATATACCACTACTGATTTGGCAACGCTTGTGGAGAGAAAGGAGCAATTTGATCCTAAGCAGGTTATTTATGTTGTCGATAAACGTCAGGAAATGCATTTTATTCAGGTTTTCAGATGCGCTAAGAAGACAGGAATTTTGTCTGATGATGTTAAGCTTAATTTCCTTGGCTTCGGAACTATGAATGGCAAGGATGGCAAGCCTTTTAAGACCCGTGAGGGTGGCGTAATGCGTCTGGAGAATCTTCTTAAGGATATTAATGAGGAAATGTTTAAGAAGATTAATGATAATAATGAGATAGAAGAAAGCGAGGCAAGACAGACTGCAAAGACAGTTGCACTTGCTGCTGTAAAATATGGTGATTTGTCTAATCAGGCAACAAAGGATTATATTTTTGATATTGATAAGTTTACATCCTTTGAGGGTAATACGGGCCCATATATTCTCTATACAATTGTTAGAATAAAATCTATTCTTAATAAGTATATTGATGGTGGAAAGACACTTGATAATATTAGAATAAACGAAGCTTCAAATGAATCGGAAAAAGGTTTGATGCTTGAAATTGTAAAATATAATCAGGTGATTGAAAATGCCTATGCAGAACTGGCACCGCATAAGATATGTGCATATATTTATGATGTTGCCAATGCTTTTAATCATTTTTATCATGAGAACAAGATTCTTAGCGAAAGTGATGAAAGCAGACAGTGTGGATGGATTGCTTTACTTAAGCTTACAAAGGAAGTGCTTGAGTCCTGTATTGATTTACTGGGATTTGAGGCTCCGGACAGAATGTAATTAATTTTGTAGGTGGTGTACTGCGTACATCTCTTGACAAATACGTGGAAATGCATTCAAGAGATGTACAAGCTGCACAAAAACATATCAAACCTTTTGTGATATATGTACAAGTTGAAAAACTCGTTAAAACTTACAAAAAAAGAAAGCCGGTTTTGTGCAAAAATTATATATTATGTATATTGCTGCTATATGACTTGAATGATACACTTCGTTTGTACTTGCTAAACAACAAAAACAAAAGCAAGAAACAAGGAGGAAAATATTATGAAAAAGTATTTAGTAGCAATGATTTTAGGTGCATCTTTATTATCAATGACAGCTTGTGGTTCAACTGCTGATGAAGCTGTAGTTGAGGAGACTGTTGAGAACGTTGAGGAAGTAGCTGAGGATGTTGCTGAAGACGTTGAAGAAGTTGTAGCTGATGAGGTTGAGGAAGCTGTAGAAGAAGTTGTTTCTGAGGATGAGGTTGCTGAGGAAGTAGCTGAGGAAGTTGCTGAGGACGCTGAAGAAGTTGTTGAGGAAGAGGTTGTTGAGGAAGAGACAGCTGAGGATGCTGAATAATCTTTCTTGATAATGTTAATATTCAATCAATTAAGGAGAAGCTTGTGCTTCTCCTTTTTTTGAAGAATTGAAGTTTTTCTAAGAACACTACAGAAATTTCTTGTACTAAGAAGAAACGTGTTGTATCATATTACACGTATTGTATTTTGTTGATATTTATATGTGATTAATTACAGAAAAGGTGGTTGTAAAATGTTAGAATTATCCAGAAAAGCAAAAGCTGTTAAACCTTCATCTACATTGGCTATTACTGCTAAGGCCAAGGAGATGAAAGCAAATGGAATCGATGTGGTTGGATTTGGAGCAGGCGAACCTGATTTTAATACTCCAAAGAATGTTTGCGATGCTGCAATTGAGGCTATTAATACAGGATTTACCAAGTATACTCCGGCTTCAGGTACAGTAGAATTAAAGGCTGCAATCTGCGATAAGCTTAAGAAATTCAATCATCTTGAATATAGTACCAATCAGATTGTAATCAGTAACGGTGGAAAGCATGGTCTTAGTAATGTATTTGACGCTATTTTGAATCCCGGTGATGAGGTTATTATTCCTGCTCCTTACTGGTTGAGCTATCCGGAGATGGTTAAGCTTTCTGATGGTGTACCTGTTTTTGTTTATGGTGACAAGACAAGCAATTATAAAGTTACAGCAGATCAGATTGAGAAGGCAATTACAGATAAGACAAAGGCGCTTGTTATTAATACTCCTTCTAATCCTACAGGTATGCTTTATTCAGAGGATGAGCTGCGTGCTATTGCTGATGTAGTTGTAAAACATGATATTTATGTGGTTGCAGATGAGATGTATGAATATCTTGTTTACGATGGTGAGAAGCATGTTAGTATTGCATCCTTTAATGATGATATTTATAAGAGAACTATTACCTGTTCGGGATTATCCAAGAGCTATGCAATGACCGGTTGGAGAATGGGATATACAGCATCAAGTGCTGAAATTGCCAAGCTTATGTCTTCTATCCAAAGTCATGCAACAAGTAATCCTAATTCAATTGCTCAGAAGGCAGCCCTTGAGGCTCTCACAGGTCCTCAGGATGCAGTTGAGAATATGAGACAGGAATTTGATAAGCGTAGGAAGTATATGTATGGACGTGTAGCTTCTATGAAGCATGTAGATGCTATTGAACCTAAGGGTGCATTTTATGTATTTATTGATGCCTCTGAATGTATTGGAATGTCTTACAAGGATAAAAAAATCGAATCAGCTGCTGATATAGCAGATATTTTACTTGGTGATTTTGCCGTTGCAGTTATTCCCTGCGGTGATTTTGGATTTGATGATCATTTCCGTTTGTCATACGCAATTTCAATTGAACAGATTACTAAGGGACTTGATCGTATTGAGGAATTTTTGAATGCCTTGGTTTAAGCTTTTGATTTGAAAATCGTGATACGATTTTGTATAATCGGAAATGGATTTTCCCCACTTCTTAGTGAAGCGTAGGTGGGGTTACAATTTGCAGATATGTAAAAGGGAGTGGTTTGTACTGCTCCCTTTAATAATTCATAAATATTATTTTGTGATTTTGACGAGAGGATTAGGCTATGGGAGAGAAACTAAACAGACATGAAAGAATAGGCAGAAAATTAATTCGCAAGGGTTCAATTGTTGAATTTTATGCTGATAGCATTAAGCTTCCTGACGGCAGAGAGGAGACCTTTGACTTTATTAAGCATAATGGAGCTGCGGCAGTTATTCCGGTACTTGATGATGGACGTATACTGATGGTTAAGCAGTACAGAAATGCAGTTGATCAGTATACTCTGGAGATACCTGCCGGTGGAAAGGATTATATAGACGAGCCTACTCATACCTGTGCACATAGGGAACTGGAGGAGGAAACCGGATATTATGCCAGGGAGGAGGATGTAACATTTCTGCTGTCCTTATATACGACTGTTGCATTTTGTAATGAAAAAATTGATATTTATGTTGCGAGGAATTTGAAGAAAACAGAACAGCATCTTGACGATGATGAGTATATTGATGTGTATGCATATACTATTGATGAACTGACAGATATGGTTATGTCCGGAAAGATTGTTGATGCAAAGACTATTGCCGGAATTATGACCTACAGGGCAACATTATAAGGGCTGTAAACATAAAATCAATAAATATTAATTATGTAAACCTAGCGGCGAGAAAATATTAAAAAATTTTTTTAAATATTTTATTTTACAACATATAGTGATGCTGAAAAATGATACGCTCGATATGTTGTGCATTTTTGAAGAAATGCCAAAAAATGCCTAAAAAATGGGCAAATTTGCATTTGCTTTTATTCTGAATTCTTATTATAATAATCATCACCGAAAAAAAGACAGACTTTTTTTGAACTATCAGAAGGGTGATTTTTTAATGGAATTTCAGATAAATGAGTTTATATCTTATTTACATAATGTGAAAAATACTTCTTTAAATACACAGCAGTCCTATCGAAGAGATTTAACAAAGCTTTTGTCGTTTTTAGATGAGCAGAATATTAATGACTGGTCTAAGGTTGAAACAACAATTCTTAAGGCATATATTGATAATTTGTCGAAAGAGGGCTTTAAGGCTGCTACCATTTCCAGAAGTATTGCGTCTATGAAAGCATTTTTTCAGTATTGTTTGGAAAAAGGATACGTAGATGATAATTGTGCGATCGAGTTAAAAGCACCTAAGATTGAGAAAAAGTTCCCAACTATCCTTACACAGAATGAGGTTATCAGACTTTTGGAACAGCCCGGGGTGGATAATCCTAAGGAAGTGAGAGATAAGGCAATGCTAGAGCTTCTATATGCTACCGGCATTCGCGTTTCAGAGTTAATTAATCTTCAGATTGAAGATGTTAATCTTCAATTCAGTTATTTAAACTGTAGGGACAATGATAAGGAGAGAGTGGTTCCCTTTGGCAATGCTGCAAAGGAAGCTCTTGACAGATATATAAGAACTTCAAGAGAATATCTTTTGAACGATAAGAGTTCTTCAATTCTGTTTGTTAACTGCTCGGGAACACAAATGAGCAGGCAGGGCTTTTGGAAGCTTATAAAGTATTATGCTAAGAAGGCCGGTATCGAGACTGATATTACACCTCATACCTTACGACATTCCTTTGCCGCTCATTTAGTGGAAAATGGTGCCGAGCTTAAGGCTGTTCAGGAAATGCTTGGACATTCCGATATTTCCACAACCCAGATTTATGCAACGATGAATCATAATCATATACGTGATGTTTATGCAAAGGCTCATCCGAGAGGATGAGCTTTTATTAACTTGGATATATGTACTGTTTTTTGTGCATATTTAAACGATTATATACGCAAGAGGATATTCCCCTACTCTAAAGAGCGTGTAGTTTTGGGTGTACATTCTTTGTTGAGGAGAAGTACAATCCTATTGGAGGTTTAAGTTTTTGGCGATTGCTAAGATGTTTGATTAAATGTACTTTTTAAGGTGCATATAGGAAACGGTGAAATGAAAAAAATAGTTGTTGGACTGTCGGGAGGTGTTGATTCCTCTGTGGCAGCATATCTTTTAAAAAAACAGGGTTTTGAGGTTGTTGGTGTAACCTCGGTTATGCATGAATACACAGAGGAAACAGAGGATGCTAAGAAGATTGCGCAGACTCTTGGAATAGAACATATAATTGTGGATTATAAACAGGAGTTTAAGAAGAATATTATTGATGATTTTTGTAAACAATATATTAAGGCATATACACCTAATCCTTGCGTGAGATGTAATCCGTTAGTGAAATGGAAGGCTCTTCTTGATACGGCAGCAAAGGTAGGGGCCGATAAAATTGCTACGGGACACTATTCTGATGTAATACAGCTTGAAAACGGTCGATATTCACTGAGTGTTGCAGATTATAAGGATCAAACCTATGCGTTATACGGTCTTAGCCAGGAACAGCTAGGTGCAACTATAATGCCCATTTGCAATTATTCCAAGGAAGAGGTAAGACAAATGGCAGGTGAAATCGGTCTTGCTGTTTGTAATAAGCCTGACAGTCAGGATATTTGTTTTGTTACCAACAATGATTATTACAGCTTCCTTGAAAACAATGTTCCCGACGGACTTCATGAACCCGGTGATTTTGTGGATAAAGATGGAAATATACTTGGAAGACATAAAGGAATTGAACATTATACCATCGGCCAACGTAAGGGCTTGGAATTAGCGCTGGGTCATCCTGTATTTGTGACGCATATTGATGTAGAGAATAATCGTGTGGTAATAGGAGAAAATGAAGATTGCTTTAAGGAACGTTTGATTTTTAAAGATGTATCCTGTATGGCTGTTAGTGAGCTTGAAGAAAATAAACGTCTTCTTGCCAAAATCAGATATGCTCACAAGGGAACCTATGGTAAGATAAAAAAAATTGGTGAAGGAATGTATTCTTTTGATTTTGAAGAACCTGTAAGAGCTGTTACACCGGGACAGTCCATTGTATTTTATGAGGACAATCATGTGTATGGCGGAGGGATAATAGAGGAGTAGAAAATGATAATAGCAGATCAGCATTTACATACGGCTTTTTCAGAGGATTCGGATACCCCTATGGAAAAGCAGATTGAGGCAGGAATTAATAAAGGCCTTAAGACAATGTGTTTTACAGAACATATGGATAAGGATTTTCCTAAAGACAATAATGGTAAAACGATGTTTGAGGTTGATACGGAGGCTTATTACAACGGCGTGCTGGAATGTAGGGAAAAATATAAAGATAAGATGGAGATTAATTTTGGAATAGAGTACGGTTTTATGGACCATTTAGTGGAGCATAATCATTCCTATGTAAATTCCTATCCTTTTGATTTTGTTATAGGTTCCATACATGTTGTCGATGGATATGATGTCTATTATCCTGATTTTTATCAGGGGAAGACTGAAAAGGAGGCTTATCTTTGTTATTTTGAAAAGGTTCTTGAATCCGTTAAAAGCTTTGATGATTTTGATGTCTGCGGTCATATAGACTATATCGTTAGATACGGTCCGAATAAGAACAGAGATTATCATTACAGAGATTATGGTGATGTGCTTGATGAAATATTAAAGACATTGATTTATAAGGGAAAGGGAATTGAGATTAATACAGGTGGATTTAGAAAACTTGTTAATGAACCTAATCCCTCAGGTGAAATACTGAAACGTTACAGGGAATTAAATGGTGAAATAATCACAATTGGTTCTGATGCGCATGAACCAAAGGATGTTGCTTCTTACTTTGAAAAAACCGCTGAACTAATGGAAAAACTGGGCTTTAGATACTATTCAATATTCAGAAACAGAAGACCTGAGTTTATAAAAATTTAATACTTTTAGTATTCTTGCACAAGGATTTAATATTTATTTAATGGTGATTATTTAATTTTACTCTTGTAATTATCAGAAAGATTGTTTAGAATATAACTTGCTGAATGTTGGTGCATGTATTAACGTGCGCTTAGAAAAATATAATATTCTAGGAGGAATTAAACATGGCAGTAAAAGTAGCAATTAATGGTTTTGGTCGTATCGGTCGTCTTGCTTTCAGACAGATGTTTGGTGCAGCAGGATACGAAGTTGTAGCAATCAATGATTTAACATCACCTAAGATGTTAGCTCATCTTCTTAAGTATGATTCATCACAGGGTAAGTATGCATTAGCTGATACAGTTTCAGCTGGTGAGGATACAATCACAGTTGATGGAAAGACTCTTAAGATTTACAAAGAGCCCGATGCAAACAATTGTCCTTGGAAAGAGTTAGACGTAGATGTTGTTCTTGAGTGTTCAGGATTCTATACATCTAAGGAAAAGGCTCAGGCACATATCAATGCCGGCGCTAAGAAGGTTGTTATCTCAGCTCCTGCCGGAAATGATCTTCCTACAATCGTATACAATGTTAACCACGAGACACTTACAAAAGATGACAAGATTACCTCAGCTGCTTCTTGTACAACAAACTGTCTTGCACCTATGGCTAAGGCTCTTAACGACCTTGCAGGTATCAAGTCAGGTATCATGAGCACAATTCATGCTTACACAGGCGATCAGATGATTCTTGATGGTCCTCAGAGAAAGGGTGACCTTCGTCGTTCACGTGCAGGTGCTGTTAATATCGTTCCTAACTCAACAGGTGCTGCTAAGGCTATCGGTCTTGTTATCCCTGAGTTAAATGGTAAGCTTATCGGTTCTGCACAGCGTGTACCTACCCCTACAGGTTCAACAACAATCCTTGTTGCAACAGTAGAGAAGTCAGTTACTAAGGAAGAAATCAACGCTGCAATGAAGGCTGCTGCTACAGAGTCATTTGGTTACAACGAGGAAGAAATCGTTTCTTCAGATATCGTTGGTTCAACATATGGTTCAATCTTTGATGCAACACAGACAATGGTTGGTCAGGATAACCTTGTACAGGTTGTTTCATGGTATGATAATGAGAACAGCTACACATCTCAGATGGTTCGTACAATTAAGTACTTCGCTGAGTTAGGCTAATTTCGATAATTATTTATTAATTATTACAGAGCTCGAACTTTTTGTTCGAGCTCTTTTTTTTATTCACGATTCGCCAAGTGAAGCTTCATGCTTGTATGAACAGCTTCATTTGGCGAATGTGTATTCGTGATTAAGAAACGATTCACCAATGCTTCACCAAGTGGAAATCGAGCAGGTGTAGGCCTACTCGATTTCTAACAAAATATAATGATGTTGGGGTCAAAAGGTATTTTGCCCCCAACGATACCGGATTTCTCCGCTCTACGAGCTCTCGAAATCCTCAAAACATTCAAAATCCGCTCATTTTTCTGCAAAAAATGGCTACTTTTTCATGTTTTGGCG
>JAZQOI010000053.1:0-1711 GCA_045627745.1 Lachnospiraceae bacterium
TGTTCCATGTAAGCTTCTTAAGAGCTCCGTTTTCTACTGTAGACAAATCTCTTCTGGGGTAGATGTTCTGCGTCAGAAGAATCTGTACATTAGGGCCAACCAAACTCTTGGCAAGGAATTCCTGATTAGCTGTACTCTTCGTATCTGCCTTATGTACCTTAAGATCAAATAATCCAAATGCATCTGTTGCGGCTTCGGAAGCTATTACCGTATGTGCAGGAGCTTCGGACTTAAAAGTATCACGGTCAATAATCTCTTTTGCAGGAGCTTCCTTCTTACCATTATCAGCCTTTAACAGCTTCATTAAGTATGCCATGTAGCTTGCATCCATTCCTGTAGATTCAGGTTTCTTAGGGTTGGGGTTGGGCTTAGGATTAGGAGCAGGACCAGGGTTGTAGTTTTTGTTCTTAAACAGAACAGCCTTGGCCATCTGATCGCCTATATAATATGTGAATTTTCCTCCGGAATCGGGTACCTCTTTTAATTCTACTTCCTCTGCAATTTCGCTTTCCTGTGCATCAATATTCGTGGAACCAAGTACTACAATATCGTCTCCAAGTTCCATTACATCACTATTATAAACTTTAACCGCACCTCCTTTTCCTTCGTAATATCCCCTAAGCAATATCTTATTCGCGTCATTCGTTATAATGATTTTACTATTAGACTCAACGGCAGACCAAGAATTCGAACATAAGTCAACCACACCTTGTGTATCAATTGTAAGATTAACATCATACACGCCCAAAGCTTCCCATTCATTATCGCCTTTAGAATATAAGCTAGCATTATCTGTTATTATTACTTCTCCATTCTCTGTCCCTATCCCACGACCGCCTTCATTGTTTACCCTAACACAGGCATTATCTTTGATAGTAAGCGCACCTTTTGAAAAAATCCCATCTCCTGCCAAATCTCCATTAACATTTAAATTCAAATTTCCGGATATACAACAATTTTTAGATGCAGACATACAGTCGTATCCACCTTCAGCGTTTAACGTACCACCTGTATTACTTGTAAATTCAACATTTACATCACCATATATACAGTAATGATTAAATGATACATTTTCATTTTTCAAACTACATGTTCCATCAATGTAGACTATCTTATCCATAGTATCATTTCCAACGTAAAACGGAGTATTTCCATTTGAAGTAATTGAAAGATTTGAAAAAGTAACATCACAATCGGCAGACTCATCAAACCATATTGTTTCCGTAGTCGTTTCTCCGCTTACAGTAAGACCACCCTTCAAGATACTTAAAGCATTATCTTCCGGATACCATTTATAATCCTCATTCTCCACAGCCGGTGAACCATCTGATTTAGTTACTGTCAAATCATGAGCAAATACCATCAAAGACATCCCAATACTCATCGACATGACCAACAGCATAACAAAAAACAAATACCTAAAATTCCTTTTCATAACAACCTCCTACAAATATTTTTCATTATTCATCTATCTTACTATTCATCTATTCTTCCCACTCAATATGCAGTATACCATCGAGGCACCCCCCCTCGTCAACATCATATTGTGGTGCATTTGTGACAATATATTAGTAAATTTTTATTGAAACTTCCCGTTTTAATGGTATCGGGAAATTACCTTGAGAACATCCAAGGGGATATCTTTGTTATATAATCTTTTCAACTGATATGGGTATGATGGAAAGGACATACCACTATGAAAAAATCAATT
>JAZQOI010000054.1:0-23575 GCA_045627745.1 Lachnospiraceae bacterium
ATATGACCCGCCAAAACATGAAAAAGTAGCCATTTTTTGCAGAAAAATGAGCGGATTTTGAATGTTTTGAGGATTTCGAGAGCTCGTAGAGCGGAGAAATCCGGTATCGTTGGGGGCAAAATACCTTTTGACCCCAACATCATTTTATTAATTTATAGAGCAAAAAAAAGCCTTGTAGTATAAACTACAAGGACGAATTACTCCGCGTTACCACCCTGTTTCCGGCGAACCGACTCTCTAAATGCTTATCGTGCATTACTCGATTGAACCTACACAGATAACCTTCAGCTCAATTGCTCAGGTGTGAAATTCATAAATATATCAGAGCCTGGGAAGCTTACAGCCTGGACTTCCTTCTCTTAATAAGGATTAATATATTACTACTGTGCACCATCATCGCAAATTAACAAGTACCAAACATAAAACACCCGAAATGTAAGTTCTTGAATTTTGACTCCTAGCAAGTCTGCCAGGTGGGTTACCGCAATCAGAGTTCTGCCTTCCACCGAAAGGAGCTGAGGCCTGACATCCGTCTGAAAATATAGGATTCCCGTTTAAAGTAATGTAGGTTCAAAATATCAAGATTTTCGTACATCTCAGGATGGTTTAATTATAATGTATAACCCCTTAAAAATCAATATATTGTAGCAAATTTATAAAAGATTTATACATATATTTATCAATAAATTATCTCAACTTCCTTACCCTCCCAGGTAGTAAGCTTAACATGTTCCTCATCGCTCTCTACAATATACTGTGGTAAGAGTGGAATCTTGCCAAGACCGTGAGGCGCATTAAGAATATACTGGGGAATAGCCAGTCCTGAAGTATGACCTCTTAGATATTTCATGATTTTAAGGCCCTCTTCAACTGTAATCTCAAAATGCTTTGTACCAAGAACCTGCTTAGGATGGAATATATAATATGGTCTTACACGACACTTAAGCAATCCTTCATTAAGCATCTGAACAATATACTTGTCATTGTTAATCCCCTTTAAAAATACCATTTGATTACCCAGCGGAATACCGGCATTAGCAAGCATTTCACAGGCATTCATGGCATCACTTGTAAGCTCTCCCGGATGATTAAACTGAAGATTCATAAACAGCGGATGATACTTACTAAGCATAGCAGTTAATTCACTTGTAATTCTCTGTGGCATAGTAACAGGAACTCTTGTACCTATTCTGATAATTTCCACATGGGGAATAGCTCTAACCTGTTTAATGATATTTTCAAGCATTTCATCAGGAAGCATTAATGGATCTCCTCCGGTAATTAAAACATCCCTGATTTCCTTATTATTCCTGATATATTCAATAGCCTGTAAAATATTATCCTCTGACTCCACCCTGTCTGTTTCACCAATTCTTCGTCTTCTCTGACAATGTCTGCAAAACATAGCACAGGAGCTTGTAACATTAATAATCAGACGATTCGGATACCTTCTGGTAATACATGGAGCCGGATTGGTATACTCCTCACTCATAGGATCAAGCTCGCCATTTGTATCATTCTCGTTTGCACTGGGAAGTGCCATAAGATTAATGGGATAATTCATATCCTCATAATCCATTAAGGATAAATAATAAGGAGTTGTAGCCCAACGATATTTTTTTGATATTTCTTCAAACATTTTATACTGATTATCGGACAGTTTAATGAATTTGGACAGAACAGATACAGAGCTGATTCTGTTCTTGAGCTGCCAATGCCAATCATTCCAATCCTTTTCAGTTGCTCCGAAATAGTTCATAATCTCTTTTTTATGTTTTTTAGAGATTACATCTCTTCTTTCACTTGTTTCACGGAGAAAATCCTCCTTAAAGGCAAGATAATCTTCGATTTCTTCATGTAATTGTTCTGCTCTCTGTAGAGAAATTTTTCTCTTCTCGTCCATAATAATTCTCCCCAAAAATCATGTACAAAACTATTTATTCAAATACGACTCTAACTTATTATTCCAAAAATCATCATATTTTTGTGTGTTTCTTCTATCGGTAATGGTGTAATTATCAACAAGATAATCACCAAGGAATTTACTAAAGCATTCTGCTCCCTTACGATTAAGATGTGAACCACCATCATAAGTATGAACAGAATAATCAAGACCGATTTCCTCATACATAGGCTCAAAATTTACATAATTAATCCCATTATCCTTTGCAATGGCACCTATCTGTGCATCATAACCCACACTCCAGTTACCGTCAAAGGATGGTGTTTTAAACAATAACAGTGAAACATTATTCTTAGCACACAAATCAATTATTCTATTTAAGTAATCAACATTTCTAGGTGACAGAGAAGCATTTGCATCTCTCGAATATTCAAGAGATGCAACAGTGGTAGCCTCTACATCATCATTAATAATCATACCGGCACTTGTTACAGGCTTATAATAATAAGCATACTTAAAATCATCCAAGGATAATTCCTTCCATCTTGAATGATACCTGAATAGCGGAATCAAATACTCAATAAGCTTTTCATCCTCTCCCATTGATTCCTTAATGCAGTTAATCTTAGTAGAGGACAAATGCATTCCATCAAGTGATTTTCTGGTAGAGGGCTCCTCTACATAATCATCCTCATATTTACTAAAGCCAATATCCAAACATACTAATTCAGGCTTGTTTCTATTAATTGCCTCTTCTATCATGGCATAGGATATCCACATGGTCTGAGAAGCATTGCTTCTGTTGTAGGAAGATATTCCATGATTTTGCCATAGTGTGACAGGGGAAATCCCACTGTATACAGTGCTGGAGCCTACAAAAATCACATCTGTCAAATCATCCTGCAAATAATATTCACCGGTAATTCGACCGTCTTGATTTTCATTAATATACTTCGGTAAAAATATTCTGTTTAAGGTAATTACAAAGGCAATTATAATTATGATTTTTAATATAATCACCGGTATCCTTTTAAGCTTCATACAACATCCTTTAATAATTAGAACTGCAGGTAAATAAATGCCTTGGCATCATATCCCGGACCATAGATTCCAAACACTGAAACAGCCACAATAAGGGTTCCAAGAATAATCCATTGAACACATACAGGAAGCTTAAATATTCTGCTTCTTATACTCTCTCTTCTCTGAAGAAGACTAACTACAAATACAATCAGGATGGCAATAATTGCCACATAAAAATCCTCCATTGATAAGGACAGATTCTCAAATACCGTATTAAGGGAAAAGCTGCTCCAGGGCTTAAAAATAAGCCTAAATGCATTAAATGCCGATGGTACATCCTTAGAAATATCAAAAAGTCTTAAGAATGCCATTAACCAGAAGGTCTTAAAAACTCTGTAAAATCTCATTAGAAAGCCGGCTTCATTAAGCTTGAATTTCTCAACAAGCTTAAGTGATACAGGTTCAAGCTCAGTTCCAAGTATAATAAATACGCAATTAAGAAGTCCCCATACAACATATCTTGCTTCGGAGCCATGCCACATACCTGTAGTAGCCCATACAATTACCATTGGCAGATAAATAGGAATCTTCTTACCAAGAGTATCATTTATGTGTGCTCTAACCCATTTGCCGAATTTAATAATAGACTTATTAATGGATAAGGGATAGAAAATATAATCCTTAAACCAGGTTCCCAGGGTAATATGCCATCTTCGCCAGTATTCAGATATTGACTTAGAGAAAAATGGTCGTTCAAAGTTCTCTGTAAGAGTAACACCAAACATTTGTGCAACACCAATTGTTACATCAATACCACCTGAAAAATCCCCATAAATTTCCATGGAATAGAAAAATACAGCCAGTACAATATAGAAACCGTTATAGATTTCACGACCATCGATTACAGTACTTACATAGGCTGATAATCTGTCGGCAATAACCAGCTTCTTAAACAAGCCCCACATAACTCTGTAGAAGCCTGACTTTATACTATAAAAGTCAAACTGTTTCCCTTCATATAAGCTTGCTGACAGTTCTGCAAAGCGACTAATAGGGCCTTGAATAATCTGTGGAAAAAATGAAACATACAGAGCAAACTTAAATACATTTTTCTCAGCCTCATATTTACCATAATATATGTCTATAAGGTAACCCATGGACTGAAAGGTATAAAAGCTGATCCCAAGAGGCAAAAATACATCAATAAAGGAAATAAAATTAGTATTTCCAAATGTATTTAATCTAAAAAGATTAAAATAAGCAATACAAAGGTTTGCATATTTTAAATATACAAGAATTCCAAAATTTAAAATTAAACACAACGAAAGAATCAAGCGTTGTTTACTCTTGATTCTTGATTTGTAAAGCTTCTTTTCTTCTTTTGTTAAATCCTGTTTATGTTCACTAAGATAAGCTTTCTGTTCCTTGGTCTTTTTCTCCAAAGCCAAAGCAGATACAAAGGTAGTAACCGTTGTGAACATAATATACAGTAAATTAATAGCTCCGGTGAAGCAATAGAATACATAGCTTGCCAGTAGTAAACATACCCATCTGACTTTGCTGGGAACAATATAATAGACAAGCAACGTAATTGAAACAAACAGAGCAAATTGCATTGTAATAAAAGACATATTATTCCTCTTCGAGTGAAGAAACAAGCTTATAGATAGCCTTAGCAGAATTAAAATTATCAGGTGTCATATGCTCTGCTGTAATCTCAATATCAAAAGCATCCATAAGTTCTCCAACAATATTAACTACGTCAAAAGAATC
Source organism: Lachnospiraceae bacterium (assembly GCA_045627745.1). Lineage (GTDB taxonomy): Bacteria > Bacillota > Clostridia > Lachnospirales > Lachnospiraceae > UBA2868. Next base: position 4,700 of record JAZQOI010000054.1, read on the forward strand.
AAATATTCTCCTGTCAATAAGTCCTGTTTCTGTTTCGTAATCAATTTCAGGATGAACTGACTCTAAAATCTCAATAATAGTATCCATAACAAATCTCCTTTATATTACATCATATTCTTTAATGAAACCCTGTCAATTTTACCATTGTGAAGCATCGGCATACTATCAAGTCTGTGATAAGTATTGGGAAGCATATATCTTAAAAGGCGTTCCTTAAGTGCTTCTGCAATAGAAATATCATCATAATCCTCTGATTCATAGAATAATACTATCTTCTGTTTGTCCTGATCATATAAACAGCAAACACTCTTCATATTCGGAAGAGCCATTACAGCAGTTTCTATTTCTCCAAGCTCTATACGATGTCCCATGTGTTTAATCTGAAAATCCTTACGGGATACAAATACAAGCTCCTTACGTTCATTATATTTAGCAAGATCACCTGTTCTGTATATTTTCTCACAATAATAAGGATTAAGAGGATTCTGCACAAATACCTCATTGGTTTTCTCAGGTGCATTATAATATCCAAGTGCAAGACAGCTACCCTTTACACAAATCTCACCCACAACATCAGTTCTCTTAATAAGCTTATTCTCTTCATCCAGAAGAAAAACCTCAGTATTTTTAAAGGCATTTCCAATAGGAATTGTTTCATCGTCTGAATAATCCCTGTCAACAATGTAGTAGGTACATACTCCTGTTATTTCTGTAGGCCCATATATTTGAACAAATACAGCTTCCGGAAGGTTAGACTTCCAATAATTATATACCTTGGTAGGCATTGCTTCTGCACCAAATATGATTTTCCTTAAAGCCTTAGGCTTAAGCGATTTAAAGCCCTTAAAAACAGAGACCATTTTCATGGCAGAAGGTACCCAGCGAATTGTTGTAATATTAAATCTGTCAAGATATTCAAGTAACTTAAGAGGTACGCTAAAATACTCCAGGGGAACAATTCCCATACTTCCCTTGGCTCTTAATGTACAATAAATATCTATTAATGAAGCATCAAAATAAAATGGAGCCTGATTGGCAATAATATCATCCGCTTCTATACCTACTTCATTACAGAACTGTTCAACATAATCAATTAATGAACGATGACTTACAACCACGCCCTTAGGAACCCCGGTGGAACCAGAGGTATACAATACATAGGCAGGATCGGTATCTATAGTTCTGCACAGTCTATCATTAATTGCAGTCTCATCTATATTTGTTTCAATCATTTCCTCAAATATAAATACATTTCCTGAAAAGGTTCGCGCCGCATCAAAATGAGCCATATCTGTAATTACTGCAGCAGGCTTAAGATTTTCTACAATAAGACGAATACGAATCTCAGGCATATTGGTATCAAGTGGAACATAAAAATTCCTACTGCACAAAGTACCTAAAAAAGCACACAATTCATTAGGTGACTTTTCCATATATACAAGTATAGGACGATTGATTGTATTAAGCTTGTTAATAAGCTTCGTTCCAATTGCCTTAACATTTTTCTCCATTAAAGAATAAGTAATGGAATTGGATTCATCAAAATACGCGATTTTATCTGGGCAGTCACTTGCTGCTTCCCATAAATACTCAAGTATATTAGTTTTCATTAAATTAACTCCAATAAGAAATTATTTAACTACAATTTTTTTGAAATTCTTCTTACCCTTTTTAACAATAAGACCTTCAGCAAAATCATCAGCCTTATATGAAGCAAATAAATCAGAAACCTTTTCACCATTAACAGATACACCGCCACCTTCAATACTTCTTCTTGCATCAGATCTTGAGGTAGCAAGCGATGCCTTAATCAGAATACTCTGAATATCAATAGTGCCTTCCTTAAAATCATCTGCTGTAAGCTCAACTGTAGGCATATTGGAAGCATCACCTGTAGTGAAAATTGCTCTTGCAGCCTCTTGAGCCTTAGTAGCCTCTTCTTCGCCATGTACAAGCTTGGTGAGCTCATAGGCAAGAATTTCCTTAGCTTTATTAAGTTCGGCACCTGCCCAATTATCCATAGCATCAATCTCATCAAGCGGAAGGAAGGTAAGCATTCTAATACATTTTAATACATCCGCATCATCTACATTTCTCCAGTACTGGTAGAAATCATAAGGTGAAGTCTTCTTAGGATCAAGCCATACAGCACCACTGACAGTCTTACCCATCTTCTTACCTTCTGAATTAAGTAAAAGTGTAATGGTCATAGCCTGAGCATCCTGCTTACCAAGCTTCTTACGAATAAGCTCACGACCACCAAGCATATTACTCCACTGGTCATCACCACCAAACTGAAGATTACAGCCGTACTTTCTGTAGAGCTCAAGAAAATCGTAGCTCTGCATAATCATATAATTAAATTCAAGGAAGGTTAAACCACCGTCTCTGTCCATACGCTGCTTATAGCACTCAGCACGAAGCATATTGCTGACACTGAAATAAGGTCCAACCTCACGTAATACATCTACATAATTAAGATCAAGAAGCCAGTCCGCATTATTGACCATTAATGCTTTATCATCTGAAAAATCAATAAATTTGCTCATCTGTTCCTTAAAGCAGGCAATATTGTGTTCAATAGTTTCTTTAGTCATCATCTGACGCATATCGGTTTTACCGGAAGGATCACCAATCATTCCGGTACCGCCACCAAGTAATGCTATAGGCTTATTACCTGCCATCTGCAATCTTTTCATTAAGCAAAGCGCCATAAAATGACCAACATGAAGGCTGTCGGCCGTAGGATCAAAGCCAATATAAAAAGTAGCTTTTCCATTATTAATTAATTCTTTTATTCCTTCTTCATCTGTTACCTGAGCAATTAATCCTCTTGCCACAAGTTCTTCATATATCTTCATGTATACCTCCAACTATTGAAAAATCAGTATATAAACTCAACTTTCTTATTGTAGCCACAAGCCAATTGATTGTCAAGAAACTCAGCCTTGCTTACCATCAGCCTGACGAATCATATCTTCAACAACTATATCATATATTTCGCCTAAAGTATTACAGTACTTAAGAATCTCCCAGGGTTCATTGGTATGAAAATGAATCTTAACCAAATCCTCATCACCAGCCGCTATAAGGCTGTTTCCCTCAAAATGCTCCGTAATATAATCAGCTATTTCATCTTCATCTAAATCATTATCTCTTCTATCAATAAGTAGCTGAGTGTCATAACGATAAGCAAACTGATCATCCTCTGCATCAATAGAAACAAAATCGCTCATTATTACTCTCCTTTTTATTAATCTTTAAATCTATAACAGTATAAATATTCACAAACAAAATTGTCAATATTATTACCATAGTTTAAGCAGATAAAATATTACTATAATGCTATTATTAAAAAACCGATTTGAATAAATTCAAATCGGTTTTTTGCTATTTCAATAAGTGGCATCTGGCAATTACCGCCTCAACCTGTTCAAAGGGTGCATCTAAATGTCCTTGTTGAAGCATAATTCGATATTTTTTTATAAATCTTACTGTATCAAGATTAGATACATAATCAGCATAAGCTTCTATTGCCGAATACATATACAGTAGCTTCTTAACTTCTCTCTTATTTACCGCATCTCTTAAATCTGCGTCAGACGGAATATATCCCATGGTTTTATCAACAACCTCATCGCTGGGAATAATATGACGTAATATTTTCCACAATTGCTCCTTTTTAATCGGCTTTTCCAGATAATCACATACGATATCTCCCACTTCCTTTAAAAGCTGACTGGTATCCATCGCAGATAAATATACAATAGGAGTATTAATATTAGGACCATTACCTGCTTTAATTTCTGCAATAGTTTCAAAACCGTTCATTTGAGGCATTAAATGGTCAATAAACAAGATATCGTACTTTTCCTTTTCTGCCATTTCTACAGCTTCTTTTCCCGATTGAGCTATATCGGAATATATATGCATTTTATCCAGGAAGCCTCTTGCTACCTGAAGGTTAACCAGTGTATCGTCAACAACCAATGCTCTGTAATTAGGAGCCATAAAGAATTCATCCGGACCATCACTAAGATTGTCAGTGTGCTTTGCCATATTAGAATCTTTGGCTAAAGCTTCACTGATAGAACTATAATGCTCTATTTTCTGAGGGATTTCTAACGTGAACGTAGAGCCACGACCATACTCGCTCTCAACCTTTATATTTCCACCCATGGATTCCATAAGATTCTTAGTAATGGACAAACCAAGTCCGGTACCTACAATATGTCTGGTTTCCTTCTCATTAACCTGTTTATAAGAATCAAAAAGAAAAGGAATATCCTCTTTTTTAATACCCATTCCTGTATCTGTAACGCTGATAATAAGTACAGGATTTTCTTTATCCTTATTCCAGGTGGCATTAATAGTGACGCTACCAAGATTGGTATATTTAACAGCATTACCCAGAATATTTAATGTTACTTGACGAATTCTCTTATAATCACCTATTAATTCCGAAGGTAATGAAGGATCTAATACTCTAATAAATTGAATCTTTTTTTCTATACATCTAAAATTAATAACCGTAACAATTTCACCAAATAATTCAGCAAGATTATATTTATCCTCAACAATTGTCATCTGATTTTCTTCAAGCTTGGAAAAATCAAGAATTTCTGAAATTGTATCAAGCAATCCCTTACCCGCTGTCTTAATACTTGCAATACTGTCAAGCTGATTCTGATTAAGATTTCTTGTATCCATAAGCTCGGTCATACTCATTATGGCATTAAGAGGAGTTCTTAATTCGTGAGTAAGATTAGCAAACATATTAGTTCTGGCATGGATAGTATTATTAAGCTCTTCTCTCTGATTCCATACCTCATTCACAGCACTAAGTATTGTATCTACAATCTGTTCGGAATTAGTAATGGATATATCAAGCTGGTCATCACTTCCGGTAACACTCTGAAGAACCTGCTCTAATCGTTGCTTGTTAGCCAGTAATTCATCCTTAACATAATGAACGCAGTTTTCGGGCTTGTTGAAGCCAAAATAAATTGCTGTTGCCATATCCTTACAGCTTGCATATCCGCAAGAAGTACAGTTAATATTTCTTTCATCGGGAGTATTCTTTTTCATAGTGATAAATACTTCGTTCAAAGCATCATCTGAAGCAACATACTGTGTAATTGCATTATCAGTATTGAATTTTCTATAGAACTGTCTATAGTCAAGCATTTCAATATTAGAGAAATAATTATCAAATACTCTAAAACGATTGGACTTGGAAATAGAATCTAAATATGTAGAATTCTCTCTTTCTGATATATACTTAGGAATATCTGCATGAACCTTGGACATAGTCAGTTCAGCATCCTCTGCAACAAAATTAGTAGCAACACCTTCGTTACAGCCACCTTCACAATTAAGAATATCAACAAATAAAGGAAGATTATCTCCATTTTCATGCATCTTATCAAAAGTGTTGAGATACTCATACACTCTGTTGGAACCTTCTATTTGTTTAATATAATAGGATTCATCAATAAAATTCTTAATATTACCCGCAAGTCCACCGGGAGCCGGATATAGTCTTCCTCGTCCGGGACTTTCCAGATGTACACATTCTTTTCTACCATAACTTACGACATTAATTCCCTTTTCTATTGTGTAATCAAACAATGTCTTAAATGTAAAGGTATAATCAAACTTCTTACCGTCAGGATAAGAGGTATATTCATCGTGTTTACCAAGACATGGACCTAAAAAGGCATATTTAACAGACTCATCATCCTTATAACGTTTATAATCCAAATATGTCATAAGACATCCTGCCGGAGACATAATAGGAAGTAAACTATCAATTAAGGATGGTTTGTATTTTTCAATATAATCAACAATAACAGGACAAGCCGATGATATTAGTCCGCTTCTTCCTGTTTCTTTAAAATACTTAATAGCAGCCCAGGTAGTAATATTAGCGCCAAAGCTTACATCATAAATTTCATAAACTCCAAGTGAATCAAGGAAACCAAGAATAAAGGGAGCTTCATCCGGAAATGAAAGGAAAAAAGACGGCGCAATAAGAAGAACAATCTTTTCATTGTTCTCAAGAGCAAGTAGAAAATCCGTAAAATCATCAGTAAAACGTCTGGCACGATGAACGCAATTTCTAAGACAGGTGCCACAATGAATACAGTTATCAGGATTAACAATTATTTTAGAATTATAACCATCCGTAACAGAAGAATTAACTCCGATTCCGGGACATGATTTAATACATTTATTGCATCCAATACATTCGTCTGTAGTAAAAATAAGCTTATCTTTATCCATTAATATCCCCTATTAATAATATTTCTAACTGTACATTAAAGCCCCAAAAACAGTGAGGCTTAAATTTTATGGGGGGGGTACAAAGAGCCACCCATTACCTTATTTTACAATAAATCAAGGCTTATTACAAATAAAATTTATTTATTAGCGATAACAGCATTTATACTATCGCGAAGATTCTCTATACTTATTGGCTTGCTAACATAAGCATCAAAGCCCAAATCCATATAATCCTTTTGGGCACCTACCATTGCATTAGCCGTAAGCATAATTACAGGAGTAGATTTATTAAGATTATCATCATCATTTCTTAATCTGTTAAAGGTTTCCACACCATCCATTTCAGGCATCATGTGGTCAAGAAGAATCACATCATATTTATTTTTCTTACACTCTTCTATACAATCGGCTCCGTTATCTAGTGTAGTAACATCAATTTTTTCTTTAATAAGAAGCTTCTGAATAAGAGACAGATTAAGCTTTGTATCATCAACTGCAAGCACCTTAAGTCCCATAAGACTAATATTTTCAGCAGTACCGGTTATTACGGATGCTTTATTACCACTAATCTTTTGATTAATACATATTGTAAAAATCGAACCCTTACCATATTCACTCTGAACATTAATTGTTCCATTCATTTCATCCAACAGATTTTTGGTAATAGCAAGACCTAAGCCGGTACCTTCTATTCCACGATTATGCCCTTCATCCAATCGTTGAAAGGCATCAAAAATATTAGGCAGAGTTTCCTTGGGAATACCATGACCGGTATCTATTACTGACATAGTAATTTTAATCGTATCATCATTAGCTACTTTTTCAGAATTAACCCTTAGAGTAACACTTCCCTGATCTGTATATTTAACAGCATTTGATAAAACATTTAACATACACTGTTTAATTCTAATATTATCGCCATAGAGATTATCAGGAATATCCTCACTAACTCTTACATTAAACTTAAGACCTTTTTCATCACATTTAAGACCAATATCATTTTTCACCTCCGATATCAGCTCTTTAAAGGAATAATCTGCATCAATAATATCCAGCTTTCCTGATTCTATTTTGGAATAATCCAAAATATCATTAATAACCGTCTGCAATGTTTTCCCTGCATTATCTATATTATGAGAAAATTCATGAATCTGATTTACATCATCACTTTCCATAATCAGACCATTAAACCCAAGTACAATTCCAAGTGGTGAACGAATCTCATGGGACATATTGGCAAGAAAATTCTTCTGAAGCTTATTACTCTGCTCCAATTCCTTTTCAGAATTAATAGCAATATCACGTTCTCTGGCATATTCCATTTTCTGCTTAATTAGCAGGGCTACAATCATTAGTGAACTGGATAGACCAAGATTCCTTGAAGCAGCAGACTGCTGACGGGAGGTAAATACAAGTTCATGAAAAAAAGGCATGGCTGAAATTGCAGAAACTGCACTTGAAGACAGAACCGAAAGTACAATAAATATCTTCTGTCTCTTGCCGCTTAAGCACATTGCAAATACTATTATTTCGCATATAAACAATACATTTGCAGATGCTTTATTGCCACCTGCAAAATACCAAACAAAGGGATTGGAAATAAAATATATAATAGAATATATAGTCAGCATAAGATTTTTATCCGGAGCATAATGTAATACTACAAAAAATAACGGAAAAAATATGGCAACAACTACATACATGTATATATTAGCTTTGGGCAATCGAAAAATAATACTCATTATTACATTAAATATTGCCCAGCACTCTTCAACAACTATAAAAAACTTAAGAAGCCTGAATTCCAGGGAATAATCCCTGTTCACTATAAAAATTTCATCTTTAACCTTAGACATATCTCTGACTCTCCCCAATATATTTAATCACACTCTTTAACACATAAATTCAGCTAACATTTCAATAAGCTTATTTATATCTACCGGCTTGGTAATATGACCGTTCATACCTGCTTCCATTGCATTATTCTTATCTTCATCAAATGCATTGGCAGTCATAGCTATAATCGGTATATTGGCTGCATACGAATTAGGAAGCATTCGAATAGCTCTGGTGGCTTCATATCCATTCATAGTAGGCATTTGAATATCCATTAAAATCAAATCATACTGACCTTCATAAGCATGTTCCATTTTTTCGACTGCAATATCTCCGTCTTCTGCTGTATCAAGTATGATTCCTTCATCTTCAAGTATTTCAGTTGCGATTTCACGGTTTAATTCATTATCTTCAACAAGTAATATCTTCTTCCCGCTAAGATTGTACACTATACTCTCACGGGCACTGTTTTCTTTAATAACAGGCTCGGAAATTCTGTTAACAAACTCAAGTACAACAGTTGTTCCTACTCCGGGTTTACTATCAATTCTAATAGTTCCACCCATTAATTCCACTAAAGCCTTTGTTATTGCCATTCCCAGACCGGTACCTATAACACCACTTTTTGTAGCACTTTCCGCTCTTGAAAAGGGTTCAAATATATGAGCCAAATATTCCTTACTCATTCCAATACCTGTATCAGTAATAATATAACGATACTTAGCATAGCCTTCCTGATCACATTCTAATTCCTCACCAAATAGCTTTATCTGACCACCGGGATTAGTATACTTAACGGAATTGGAAATAATATTTGTAAATATTCTCATTGTATGCAATCTATCAACATATATCCAATGATGCACCACAGACTCATCAAGCTGTGAAATGAAGGTAATGTTTTTATTTTGAGCAGTTCCGTTTAATATACTGTACAGATTATCCCTTACCACATCAATACATACAGGTTCTTCTACCAGCTTGACTGTTCCTTCTTCAATCTGAGACATATTCAGTACATCATTAATAAGAGTCAACAAATGCTCGCTTGACATTTTGATTTTTTCTAATGCCTCGCTGACTCGTAAGGAGTCATCAATATGTTTCTGAGCAATATCAGTGAAACCGATTATTGCATTCATCGGAGTACGAATATCATGGGACATATTAAAGAGAAAGGTTGATTTTGCCTGATTAGCGGCTTCTGCGGCAATCTTGGCATTTTCTAATTCATGTCTTAAAACAATCTCTTTTTTTATTTCCTCATCTATATTTCTGATGCCCGCAATAATTCTGATAAGCTTATTATCTTCATCTCTAATAGGTGAAAAGCTGATCTGATAGTATTCGTATTCATTATTTTTATTAATAACTCGAAAATCAACATTATAAGCCTTATTATCCTTCAAAGATGATATTATTAATTCTCTTCTTGTGCTGTTATAGAACTTTTTCTTGTCATCCGGATGTATATATTCAAGCAGCATATCAAGCTTTATACTATATATTTCTTCGTTAATCGTATCGTTATCCATTATTGATGTAAGACCGTCCGACAGTCTGCTGTGGAAAATAACCTTGTCGCTTAATTTATCATCATGTAAATCAATAACTGCAATACTTTCATATTCTGTTGCAAGAGCTCTAAGGTAAGCCTCCTCTCTTTTTGAATTCTCAACAGAATTTGATATATCCTTAACATTAGTATAAGCAATAATCTCTCCGGACTGATTTTGTGTCATACATACACTTCTACGTAGCCATGCCTTCTTACCGGATATAGTTTTTGCTTCATAATCAAAGATAATCTCTTTTTTCCCCGAATTAAAGTCTTCAAGAAGCTGTTCTCTGTTTGAGCATATAAAAAAAGAATTATTACTATCTCTATTAACATATTTTCTACAGAATAATTCCAGATATTTATTATAGCTGCAAGGAAGTGTTATATCTAAAATATCAGTAATTGATACCTCGTTACCTTCATCATCCTTCCATACACCATAATATAATTCATCCTTATTTAAGTTAGCCTCCAGAGAAATCAAGGCATCGGATAGAATAGCTCGTTTATAATTTGACAACTGATACACGGAATTTTCAAATCTAACCTTCTCCTTAAAAAGTAAATTACGATACTCTTCCATTTCATCTCCAACAACATAAACATGAAGAATACAGCTACCAACAAGGCAACCCAAAGCATAAAAGGGAAGTAAAGGAAAGGCTTCCTGAAAAAGAATTGCTATCAACATAACAAAACTAAAAAAGAATATTGCAAAATGACGTTTTTTTGCAGTACTTTTAGTTTTGAAGGATTCAATACCTGTAATAATACATGCGATTGCAAACATTGCCACCTGGGACCACAGTGCAACATATCGTATTGGTCCGGCAATATATGCATCATTTTCATCAAACCAGAAGAAACATGGAACGAAGAAATTCAATATAAGACATATATTTTCAATAACAAAAAATCCCAATCCAAAGAAATTAAAAAACTTGGCACGCCAGTCTTTCATATCAAGATAATCCACGATATATCTGTAGAAGCATATAATAGCAAAAGCCATTGCAACATAGTAAAATGTTGTATCTAAAAATAATAAAGGTATTATATCTAAACCGGCAAAAAAGCCCCATAATACGTCCGTTATATAGTATATATAAAATGCACGCATCAGATAACTATACTTAACTCCGGACTTCATGATTTTATTATGTTCCGGACAAAACATAACTTTAAAATTAATAATTAATTGAATAACCATTGCAATGAGACTTATTACTGAGTATATATAATTCTGCATATTTTTATCCTTCCCAGATACTTAAACAACACCATTAACCTTTATTCTTTAATGAATACTTTTTAACAAGTTCTTCAAGCTGTAACGGAACAATAGGCTTGGCAATATAATCATCAAAGCCCATATCCATATATGTCTTTCTTGCACCTGAAACAGCATCTGCAGTGAGAGCAATTATCGGTGTATTCTCATTAATAAAACCTTCAATCTCTTTCATTTTCTTAAGAGTCTCTATACCATCCATTTCCGGCATCATTCTGTCAAGGAATATAATATCGTATTTTTTCTGCATTGACTTTTCTATGGCAATGAAACCACTGGTAGCTGTATCCACTTGAATCTTATTCCTCTTAAGTAATGAAACAAATACCTTAAGGTTCAATTCGGTATCATCAGTAACAAGAATCTTCATATTCTCATCAACAAAATATTCATCACTGCTGACCTTAGACTTGGTGGATGCAATCGAATCCACGCAGGGTAATACAATATCAAAATAGAAATCAGAACCTTCACCATACACACTGCTAACCTTAAGCTCTGAGTTCATAAGCTTAAGGAAGCCGTTTACAATGGATATTCCAAGACCTGTACCCTCTGTATAACGATTTTTCTCTTCATCAATTCTCACAAATTTTTTGTTTAACTTCTGAAGGTCCTCTTCCTTAATACCCATTCCGGTATCTTTTATGGAAAAGCTTAAATAAGCTTCCTTATCATTCCTGTTTCCCTTAATACTTAAGGTTACACTACCTTCCTTGGTGTACTTTGCCGCATTATTTAAAATATTAACAAGAATCTGTTTGATTCGAACATCATCACCGTGATAACAACCTATAAGTGCTTGATCGATATCCATAATAAAATCAAGTCCCTTATCCTTCATTTTAGGGCCTATCATTTTAACTACATCCTTAATAACATTACGCATATCAAAATCAACAGCTACAATATTCATCTTGTTAGATTCGATTTTAGACAAATCAAGAATATCATTAACAAGAGAAAGCATCATTGTACCCGAGGTTTTAATATCATTAGAATAATCAAGTACATTAGGATCATCAGATTCTCTGAGTACCATCTCATTAAGACCAATGATTGCATTAAGAGGTGTTCTAAGCTCATGGGACATATTGGATAGAAAGTTAGACTTGGCCATAGTTGCCTGAGTTGCTTCACGATGCTTAACCTCTACAACCTCTAATAAATCGTCAAGACTTCTGTTATGCTCCTGAGTTTCCTCATCAAGCTGCAATAAAATGTTAATAATATTAATACTAACCCAGTCAGCCACAATGAAACCAACACCCGAAAAGATGAAGGCTCTCATATCATAATCCATAAAGCCCGATAATTCCTGAGGGATAGACTTAAGAACAGCCATACATATAAACTGTAATATTACAGTAAAATGGAAACATGATTTGTCCAAATATGTAATTATAGTAAGCCATAAAATAGCATAAACTATGAAAATAATAAAAATAGATTTGAAACAAATCTGAAGTAAAAATCCAAAAACACAAACAAAAACAATATACACAAAATAACACACTCTGGAATGACGTAGATCAGACAATCTTAGAAATAGCAATATAACTAATGTAACAGACCAGTAAATCACTGTTGCAAGAGCATAATAATCAAAGCTTCTGGCACGAATTGAGAGGCCTATAATGATAGCAATACCATATAGAAGATATGTAAAAATAGAAATAATCTGTCCTTTATTAATAATATCCTTCATTAGAGCTCAACTCCCTTCGGAAGGACAAAAGACAGTCCTTGTTTTATTATTTCAGCATTCCACTCCACCTGCTGATTTTGAAGCTCTCCATCAAAATTCATTATAAAAGAAGAACCGTCTGATTTCTTTACAGAAACCTTTTTAGCATAGCCATCATATCTAACAAGTTCAGGCTTAAGCTTTTCTTTGTTAGATAAAGCTAATAGTGTCTTAATCATTGTAAAGGGCTTTAATGTATTAAACACCACAATTCTACCAAGTCCGTCATTGAAGGAAGGCTTAGTATCAAACCATAGCTTACCACCGATAACACCACCATTGCCAAAGAACAGCTCAGAGGTTCTACCGTTAATAACAGTATCATCAATAGTTATTTCCAATTCCTCAGGTCTGGAAAAGAACACTGCAAAAATAAATCCCATAATATACGGCGCGTTGCTGCCAATAACACTAATATCACGAAAATGATCCATTTTTGTTAACTGTTCGGAATCCAAACCGATTGAAAAGGAATTAAGACTGTTGCCATGATTAGTCTTAATATAATCAACCTGAATGACTCTACCCTCTATTAAATTACTAATATCATGGAAATAAGCCTCGTCTTTACCGAAGCATTTAAGAAAATCATTTGTAAAGCCTTTGGGATAAAATGCAAATTCAATATTAGAAAAATCCTCTACTCCATAAATTGCATTAGAAATAGTTCCCGAACCACCGCAACAGTAAATTCGAATCCTTTCATTCCCAAACAATTCAAGGATTTCTTTAACAAGACTTCTTTCATCCAAAGCTTTTCTTGTATGAAAAATATAGTAATTAAGATTTGGATAATTCTGACTTAAATATTTACGAAGACCGGCTGAAAACTTACTCTTTCCGGCATGCGAATTAATAATAAATACATGAATCATGGATAAAGGCCTCATAAATTAATTAATGCTTATTATTATATCACATTTTTTTCACAAATATCATAAAATTGACTGAAATTTTAATATTTATATTTGATTTTTTGTGTATTTTTATGGATTTTGAAATAACAATTAAATAATTACTCCATTTTGTGCCATAAGCTTTCTCATCATATCCATCATTGCATCCTCAGAAGGCACATTTTCATTAATAATAACCTCTGTAATACCGTTAACCCGGTTGAGAAGCTTAAGTACGGTATGTATAGGTTCGTTGGAACCATCTGTATTGCCCAAATCATGAAAGATATTGATTTTGTCTCCTTCATTGGTAATATCAATATACCCTAAATAAACATTTTCTATATTATCATTAAAATGTCCCGTTAATAGGTCAGATATTTCCCTGTATGTTGAATGAATATCTGAATCACCTAAATAAACGCTGTAATTAAAGCATTCGCCATCAATTCCTTTAACGGCAATACTATAGTTAAGCTCCAATTGCTTAAGTCCCAGTAAATCCTCTAATCCCTCAGACATAAATATTGTTCTCCTTAGTTATAGTAATTAATCATCTTTTTACATGCTTCTTCCAATGAAATCTTAGGTACAAATCCTAATTCCCTGATTTTGGTTGAAGCTGCAGTAACTACAGACACAGCATGCAAAACCTCTTTATCACTGTTTCTTGTGGCATAATTAAATGCAACTTCTACATGATTGTCACTCTGCCCTGCCATGATTTCTGCCAATTCCAAAACAGAACATTCCAAGGCTTCGTTAGATATATTATAAGCATTACCGTTTAATCCTTTAGTCATTACCAACAGTATTGCGGTTATAGCATCGGTAACATATATAAAAGAGCGAACAGGTGAACCATCACCCTTTAATACAATCCTGTTATTACTAAGCATCTGTGATATAAAATCAATATGTAATCTTCCATCATCAAGCTCAACTCCACCGCCCATAATCTGTGTAGGTCGTACTATTTTAACCGTAACACCTTTACTCATATAGCATACAGCAAGATTTTCTGCGGCACGTTTTCCATAAGAATATACATTTCTAATATCAAGTGTATCCAGGGTTTCAAGCTTATCCTCCGTAAAACGTTCACCATTTCCTTTGCCATATACATCAACACTTGATAACAGAATAAATTCCGCATGATTTTTCTCAGCAAGCTGTAATAGATTATCTGCACCAAAAACATTAACCTTAAAGGTATCCACCGGATTAATATTACTCTTAACCAGACCTGCCGGACTGGCACCATGAATTATATAGTCAATTTTTGTATCAATGTTAATACTGCCGAAAATATCTCCAATCAGCAATTCAAAATCATTACGACCATAATAATCCTTGAATCTATCATCTGCTTTTGATTTATTTCTACAGAAAGCAATTACCTTAATATTGGTATTATTCATGTCATTTTTCTTCATAAATGCATGAACAAAATACTGGGGCACATAGCCTGTAGCACCGGATATTAAAATAGTTTTATTAACAAGTATATTCCAGTCAATATCTGAATTGGCAATTATCCTTGCATCTTTATCATATAATTCCTTATTGTTCATCTGTGCTACATCCTTCAGTTAAATACTTATTTTCCTGTTCAAGAAACAGTGGATGAAGAGATTCTGCTATTGCCAAGTCTTCAGGATATGTGACTTTGATACAGAAACGATCACCCATAACCATATAGCACTCTGTACCTATATTAAGCACCAGCTCACTATCCTCTGTAACATCCATTTTTCTGTATTCCTCGTCATCCATATACATTTTATGGCCCAGCAACAATATGCCATACCTAAACACCTGGGGACCCTGTTGCAAATAGATTTTCTTTTTCTGGAGTGTTCTGTTAACCCTTTTTCCATCGTTGCTAAAGGTAATGGCATCGGTAGCCTTAACAACAGTAATTGTTGCATCATATTCCTTAATCATTTCATAATGCTTATCCATTGTTCTCTGGGATACAAAAGGACACACAGAGGTCATAATCATAACGGTATCTCTAGCCTTGGCAGGAAGTGCAACTAACCCATTGTACACTGACTGCTGTCTTTCTATTCCGGGTCTTGCGAAATATCTAACCTTGGTAATTTTATACTTTTTAATCCATTTTCTAACGTTCTCCTCTTCACTTTCCGCAACAACAACACAGACTTCATCGATATTCTTATTTTTCTCTGCTGTCTGCAAGGAATATATTATCATGGGAACACCGGTTAATTCAACAAATTGCTTAGCTATTTTACCATTACCGAATCTTTGCCCCTTACCACCTGCTATTACAACAACGTAATTCATCATACTCTCCTTTAAAATCAAAAAAATGAAATACTTATATTAATAATTATCTGTTTACTCTTTAATAAAAGTCAAGTGTTACTTTTTAATCAAATACACTTACAGGTTAATATCTACTTTAACTAAAAGAGCGTCGGATTAACCAACGCTCTTTCTATTACAATATGATTACGATGTCAAAAACATTAAAATGACACAATATATTAATTTATATCTTCCCATTTCCAATTAACAATCTCAGGAAGGTCAACACCAAAGTCATGAATGTACTGCTTGTGTTCTACAAGCTTGTCACTCATCTTCTGGTACAAATATGCGCCACGATTACCAAGCTGTGGAAGGAACTTAAGAGCATCCTGAACAAGATGGAAACGGTCCACATCATTCTGAACACGTACATCAAAGGCAGTAGTAATAGTACCCTCTTCCTTGTATCCTCTTACATGCATAAGTCTGTTGTTGTGACGACGATATGTAAGCTCATGTATAAGCGTTGCATATCCATGGAAATTGAAAATCACAGGCTTATCAGTGGTAAAGAGCATATCATATTCAGCATCAGATAATCCATGAGGATGTTCATTCTGCGGAACAAGCTTAAATAAGTCAACAACATTAATAAATCTAATCTTAAGTTCAGGAATCTCCTGTCTCAATATTGATACAGCGGCCAAAGCCTCAAGTGTAGGTGTTTCACCGGCACAGGCAAATACAATATCAGGTTCCTTACCCTGATCGTTGGATGCCCAATCCCATATACTAATACCCTGTGTACAATGCTTAACTGCCTCAGGCATAGATAACCACTGTGGACGAGGATGCTTTGATGCAATAATAACATTAACGTAATTACGACTCTTGAAGCAATGATCCATGGTAGATAATAAACAGTTAGTATCTGCAGGAAGGTATATTCTTACAACATCTGCCTTCTTGTTAGCAATATGATCCATGAATCCGGGATCCTGATGAGTAAATCCATTATGATCCTGTTGCCATACTGTAGAACACATAAGAAGGTTAAGAGATGCAATCTCCTCTCTCCAAGGAAGCTGATTACATACCTTTAACCATTTAGCATGCTGTGCAGCCATTGAATCAATAATTCTCGAAAATGCTTCATAGGTATTGAAGAAGCCATGACGACCTGTCAAGAGGTAGCCCTCAAGCCATCCTTCACACATATGCTCTGAAAGCATAGAATCCATTACTCTACCAAATCTTGATAAATGATCGTCCAAATCACTCTGCTCTGCATTCCAATCTCTGTTTTCCACTTCAAACACTGCAGAAAATCTATTTGAATTATTCTCATCAGGTGAGAAAATACGGAAATTCTTAGCCTCAGCATTAAGCTTAAATATATCACGAACATAGTTAGCAAGATTAGCTGTATCCTGACTTTCCTTGGCACCATGCTTGTCAATATCAAAACCATACTGACGGAAATCCGGTAAACGAAGGTCACGTAACAGCTTACCGCCATTGGCGTGAGGATTCATTCCAAGTCTTCTGTCACCTACAGGGGCAAGCTCTGAAATTTCCGGAAGAACCTTGCCGTTCTCATCAAATAATTCTTCAGGCTTGTAGCTGTGAAGCCACTCTGAAAGCTGTTCAAGATGTTCAGGCTTATCCATCATAATAGGAACCTGGTGTGCAAGGAAATTACCTTCTATTCTATTACCGTCCACTACCTTAGGACCTGTCCAGCCCTTAGGTGTACGAAGAACAATCATAGGCCATACAGGACGTGTAGCATCATTATTCTTGCGCGCATTATCCTGAATATCCTTAATTCTCTCAATAACCTTATCCATGGTTTCAGCCATGGTGCGATGCATAAGCATCGGATCATCACCCTCTACGAAATATGGCTCCCAACCATTACCATGGAAGAAATCAGTAATCTCTTCATGTGATAGACGACCGAAAATAGTAGGGTTGGCGATTTTGTATCCATTAAGATGAAGGATGGGAAGAACCGCACCATCTCCTACAGGGTTAATGAATTTATTACACTGCCATGAAGTAGCAAGAGGTCCTGTTTCAGCCTCACCGTCGCCTACAACTACAGTAGCAATCAAATCAGGATTATCAAAAATAGCACCACAGGCATGAGCTATAGAATATCCAAGCTCACCACCCTCATGAATGGAACCGGGAGTTTCAGGAGCACAGTGACTGGGCATTCCACCGGGAAATGAAAACTGCTTAAACAGCTTCTGCATACCCTCTTCATCCTGTGAAATATTAGGATAAATCTCGCTATAAGAGCCATCAATATAATCATTGGCAATAAAGAAGTTACCGCCATGACCCGGTCCCGATAACAAAATCATATCAAGGTCATATTTCTTAATAACTCTATTAGCGTGAACAAAAACAAAGTTCTGACCGGGAACTGTTCCCCAGTGACCTACAATTTTCTTCTTAACCATATCTGCAGTAAGAGGCTTCTTAAGAAGTGGATTATCAAGTAAATAGAGCTGACCTGCCGACAGGTAATTAGCAGCTCTAAAATATTTATTCATTTTTTCTAGTAACTCATCAGTAATTGGTCCTTTTTCAATTATGTCTTTTGCCATAAATTAATTCCTTTCTTTTTAAATTAGTCTAATTAGTATACTAATATCATATATCAATTAATTCTTATAAATCAATTTGCATAATAGGTAAACTTAATCCTAATAATATTCATTATATTGGTAAAAATATTGAAATTTCATGTTAAATAACGTATTAAGAAGTAATGTAATATATTATGATAACAGGCTGTGGATTACCACCGCCTGTTATAATTTAATGTCATGATGTTGGGGTCAAAAGGTATTTTGCCCCCAACGATACCGGATTTCTCCGCTCTACGAGCTCTCGAAATCCTCAAAACATTCAAAATCCGCTCATTTTTCTGCAAAAAATGGCTACTTTTTCATGTTTTGGCGGGTCA
>JAZQOI010000055.1:0-15259 GCA_045627745.1 Lachnospiraceae bacterium
TGACCCGCCAAAACATGAAAAAGTAGCCATTTTTTGCAGAAAAATGAGCGGATTTTGAATGTTTTGAGGATTTCGAGAGCTCGTAGAGCGGAGAAATCCGGTATCGTTGGGGGCAAAATACCTTTTGACCCTGGTATCATGTTATTTGATTCGTATGTGAAAATGTGATATAATTTTATATCAATCCGTGATTGTAATTGTGAATGATTACCGAAAAATATCATGGATATACATATGAAAAGAGAAATTATGGGAAGGAGTAACTAATGGCAAAAGAAATACTAAAAGATAAGTTAAAAAGAGAAGCTGTTCGAGCTATCCTTGAAAGAAGCCAGAGTATCGATATGGAGAAGTATGGCGCACCCAGTGAGAAGGATGCGATTAAGTATGATAATGTAAAGGAAATATTAAATATTCCATATATGAATAGGGACGAGGTTCCTTTAGCAATGGATATTTTTAAGCCTGTTGTTAAGAAGGGCACAGAGTTACCTGTAATCGTTACCATTCATGGTGGCGGTCTTACTATGGGGGACAGAAAGCTTTCAAGACCCTTTGGAAGGATTCTTGCAAGTAAGGGCTATCTTGTTTTCTCTGTAGAGTATCGTCTTGCACCAAGAGCCAATGTATGTATGCAGCTTGATGACGTATGTGCAGGACTTGATCTTATGGGTAAGAAATTAGTTGAGTATGATGTTGACTTTAACAGAATATTTATTGCGGCAGAGAGCGCCGGTGCATATCTGGCTACCTATGTTACTGCAATGAAGGGTTCTAAGAAGCTACAGGATGCTATTGGATATGAGCCTACACACGTAAGCTTTAAGGCAATCGGTCTTATGAGTGGAATGCTCTATACTAACAGAAAGGATTTTGCCAGCCTACTGTTACAGGAGCAGATATATGGTGAGAAACGTGCCGATGAGAATTTCTTACAGTATATGAATCCTGAACACCCGGAGATTATCAACAATCTTCCGCCTACTTATTTAATTACCAGTAAGGGAGATTTTCTGAATAATTATTCGTTACTTATGAATGAGGCTCTTAAGAGGGCAGGTAAGGTATCACATCTATTGTATTATGGAGATGATGAGCTGGGTCATGCATTTTCTACCATGCAGACAGAGCATCCTAAGAGTATTGAGTCAATAGATAAAATGCTTGAATGGTTTGAGGAGCAGGCCGCTGTTACACTTGAGCGTTCTAAGCATGTTAAGGCTGTAGCTAATCAGAAGAAGAAGCTTATTGAAGAGGTTATAGCAGGTAAGAAGGATAATCAGAAGGTATGGAAATATGTTAAGGAAAGAGCTTCTGTAGAACCTGACAGACTGAGTCTTCCTGCAATTATGGATTGTTCAAGAACCTACACCTATGGACAGATGTTTGAGGAGTGGGATAAGTATGCAAGGGTATTTTCAGCATTGGGTATTACAGAGGAGAATCATTCCCGAGTGGCAATTGTAGGTACTATTTCTGCTGAACCGATATTTGCCTACTATGCTGCCAATATGGTGGGAGTTACTGTATCGATGTTTTCCTATCCTGATTTACTTCCCGGAGGAAGATGGAAGTCAATGGTAGAGAAGGAACATATCACAGATATGATTATTTCTGATATTATGGTTACTCCTAAAATGTGGCAGGAGCTTAAAAAGGCTCAAAAGGAATTCGATATTAAGCACATCATTTTGCTGCATTCAAGAATGGGTGGCCCTTCAATAGGTTATGGTGAAATGTTCTATAATGAGTTTAACTATAATGCACTGAAGAGAGATTCTGATGTATTAATGATGGATTCCTTGATAGAAAAATATAAGGACGTACCTATCAAATACGGTAAGGACGGTGGAGATGCTATTGCTGTTATCTGCCATACCTCAGGTACCTCTAACGGAACAAGAAAGCCACTTCCATATACAGACAGAATAGTTAATTCTATGGCCTCCGGTTCGCCCTTGGGTATTCCACTGGCTGTATCTAAGGGAATAATGGCAGGTATAGAAAATGCTGCACAATCAGGTGAGACAGGTGTACCACCTATGGGTGTAATGGGTGCAGGAATGTCTAATATGGGACCGGCAGGATTTGATCCGGGAAGAATGGTAGTTATTCCACCTTTTGATTTTAGTTCTTCCTCTAATATTAATGGATTTGTTAATACATCATTTGCCAGTGGAAATACAATTGTTACTACCTTCTTTGGATTCTTACATCCCAAGTTTGTACGTTGCTTAAAATATTATGGTGTACACTTTGTCAGCATTAGTGGTTTTATGATTGATGTATGGATGAAGCAGGAGGATGTGGATCCGGAAGCCTTTTCATCAGTAAAACTTATTGGACTGGGAGGCTCATATATATCTCCTGCAAAATATGAAAAGTATGAGAAGTACCTTAAGGAACACGGCTTTAAGGGAATGATGATGCAGGGATATGGTATGTCTGAGGTGGCCGGAGGTCTGTTTATTGTTCCGCCCGGAGCTAAGGAGGATATAATAGGTTTCCCTGATAATATTGATAATTTCAGAATATTTGATGAGACAGATGGGAAGTTTCATAAGATCAGTGAAGGAGAGCGTGAAGGTATTATTTATGGTAGATCCGATTCAATGTCTTTAAATGAGCTTGATGGTCAGAAGCTTTTTGAACTTACTGAAATAGACGGCATGAATTATACATGTATGAATGATGTAATTCATGTAAATGCAGATGGAAGTCTCTCCTATGTAGGACGCTCCAACAAATATTTCGTAAATAATGAAGGTATCAAGTTTGATTCCGGTGTTGTAGAAACACAGCTCTCAATGAGTCCTAATATTGAACTGTGTGCAGTAGTACCTGTACTTGATAAGAGAATACATGATACGGTACCTGTGCTTTATGTTGTACCGGCTAAGAATAAGGGCAATGGGATTGAATTGGTTAGAAATGCTTTGCGTGAGGCTTATATTGATAAGGATAAGCTTAAGGGCACTGTACTTCCTACTCAGTTTATTATAGTTGATGATATTCCTCTTAGTGCCTCGGGTAAAATTGATGTATATCACATTACAAGAAGCAGACTGGAGGGAGACGCTTATAACATTATTCCTGTTAAGAAGGATGGGGAGCTTGTGGATATCAACCTAGAAAAAGCTGAACAGCTTAACAGCTATACCGCAGGTAAGCTTCCTGAGGGCATGGGTCAGGATTCATCCTTTAATATATTTGATATATTTACTGCTCAGCCGGAAATGGCTAAGCTAATGAAGCTTCCTAGGTGGTGTAAGGACAAACGTAAGGAACACATAAAATCCATGAAGGATAAGATGCCCGAAATTAAGATGCCTGAGTTTGACAAGGATATGCACGGCATGCCAAAGGTTAGTGACCTTCCTAAGTCACTGCAGAACTTTGTAAATGTGTTCTCTGTGATTTCAGCAGATCAGATAATGAATGATTCGGATTATGAAGATTAAGGAGGAGCGTTATGAATAATAATTTTTTTCCCAAAACATTATTTGGAATGATGGGAGCTTTTCAGAACAACAATACAGAGAAGGTCGTTGATGCTGTAGAAGTGGTTGACGAGACAGCACCTAATGATGCTTCCGGTGAGGGAGTCAATCAATTCTCCTGTAATCAGTATATGGAGATGCTTGTTAAGATGAATCCTATGTATCAGATGAGCCAGTTTATGGGAATGTTATGCAAAATGAATCCAATGATGGGTCAGACGCCTAATATGTACAATTTTAAGGACACATTTAAAAACATGTGCCCTATGTCGGGAATGAATCAGAATCCTGAAGGTTTAAACAGGATGAACCCTATGTATCAGATGAATCAGTTTATGGGAATGTTTGGTAAGATGAATATGGGCTCTGATGGATTCTGCAGGATGAATCCTACGAAACAGGTTAAGAATATGTTTGGAATGCCGGTTAAAGCTTTAACGTGGATTATGGATAGGGATTCTGCTACAGAAGGCTTCACTGAATTTCAGAAGTTTCTGGACATGATTTTTACTATTTATTCCAATCCTCGTACAAATGACGACAGAGATAATTCTATGAAATATTAAGGGTGGATTATTTATGGCAAAGGAACTAATAAAGGATAAATTAAAACGAGAAGCTGTTCGCGCTATTCTTGAAAGAAGCCAGAGTATTGATATGGAAAAGTATGGCGCGCCCAGTGAGAAGAATGCAGTTAAATACGATAATGTACAGGAAATATTAAATATTCCATATATGAACAGGGATGAGGTTCCTCTGGCAATGGATATTTTTAAACCTGTTGTTAAGAAGGGCACGGAGTTACCTGTAATTGTCACCGTTCATGGTGGTGGGCTCACAATGGGAGACAGAAAGCTGTCAAGACCCTTTGGAAGGATTCTTGCAAGTAAGGGCTATCTTGTATTCTCTGTTGAGTATCGCCTTGCACCCAGAGCTAACGTATGTATGCAGCTTGATGATGTATGTGCCGGACTTGACCTGGTTGGTAAGAGATTAGTCGACTATGATGTTGACTTTAGCAGAATATTTATTGCAGCAGAAAGTGCAGGCGCTTATCTTGCCACCTATGTTACGGCAATGAAGGGTTCTACCAAGCTCCAGGAAGCTATAGGCTATGAGGCATCACGTTTGAACTTTAAGGCTATTGGTCTTATGAGTGGAATGCTCTATACTAACAGAAATGATTTTGGAGGATGGCTGTTGGCTGAGCAGATATATGGTGAAAAACGTGCTGATGAGAATTTTCTGCAATACATGAATCCGGAACATCCGGAGATTATTAACAATCTTCCACCTGTATTTTTAATAACCAGCAGAGGAGATTTCCTGAGTAATTATTCTGTGCTTATGAATGAGGCTCTTAAGAAGGCAGGTAAGAAATCGCATCTTCTGTATTATGGAGACGGAGAGTTAGGACATGCATTTTCTACCATGCAGACAGAGCATCCTAAGAGTATTGAGTCAATTGACAGAATGCTTGAATGGTTTGAGGAGGAGGCAAAGATTTCCCTTGAGCAGGCTAAGAGTGCTAAGACTAACGCTAATCGAAGGAAGAAGTATGCTGATGATGTTTTGGCGGGGAAGAAGAATAATCAGAAGATATGGAAATACATTAAGGAAAGAGCTGCTGTAGACCCTGACAGGCTAAGCCTTCCTGCAATAATGGACTGTTCAAGGAACTATACCTACGGACAGATGTTTGAGGAATGGGACAAGTATGCAAGGGTATTTTCGGCATTGGGTATTACAGAGGAAAATCATTCCCGTATGGCAATTGTAGGTACTATTTCCGCTGAACCGATTTTTACTTATTATGCTGCCAATATGGTTGGTGTTGCCGCATCCATGTTTTCTTACCCGGATTTGCTTCCCGGTGGAAGATGGAAGTCCATGGTAGAGAAAGAACATATCACAGATATGATTATCTCTGATATTATGGTTACTCCTAAAATGTGGCAGGAGCTTAAAAAGGCTCAAAAGGAATTCGATATTAAGCACATCATTTTGCTGCATTCAAGAATGGGTGGCCCTACCGTCGGATATGGTGAAATGTTCTTCAATGAGTTTAACTATAATGCACTGAAGAGAGATTCTGATGTGTTAATGATGGACGCTTTAATTGAAAGGTATAAGGAAGAACCTATTAAATATGGTACGGATGGTGGCGATAACATAGCTGTTATCTGCCATACCTCAGGTACTTCTAACGGAACAAGAAAGCCGCTTCCGTATACGGATTGTATGCTGAATGAATTGGCTTCTTCGTATCCTGCAGGTCTGAGTGATGTACAAATCAGTATAGTATCAGAGGAGAAAGAGAAGTGTGCAGCTAATACTAAGACTACCGGTAAAAGACTTGTATTGGTTCCGCCTTTTGATTTTAGCTCCTCTGCTAATATTAATGGATTTGTAAATGTATCTTTTGCTGTTGGCAATGCTATTGCTACCACATTTTTTGGATTTCTTCATCCTAAATTTGTTCGATGTCTTAAATATTATGACGTTGATATGGTATTTTTAAGCGGGTTTATTATTGATAACTGGTTTGATATTGACGATCTTCCAAAGGATGCCTTTAGTTCGATTAAAATTCTGGGGCTTGGAGGTTCATATATATCTCCTGCCAAGAATGAAAGGTATGAAGCCTTTTTAAGAGAGCATGGCTTCAAGGGCTCGATTTTCCGTGGATACGGTATGTCTGAGCTGGCGGGAAATATGTTTATGCTTCCACCGGATTCCAAGGAGGATTCACTGGGATTCCCCAGTCATGAAGAAGATATAAGAATACTTGATGAATCAGATGGACAGTTTCACAGGTTGTATGATGGGGCAAAAGAGGGCATCATGTATGCTAAAAGTAAATCGATGTGCCTTAATGTACTTGATGGAGAGTTGCTGTTCGAATATACGGAAATTGATGGCGAAAACTATATCTGCACCAACGATGTAATACATGTTAATGACGATAAAAGTGTATCCTATGTTGGCAGATCCAATAAATTCTTTGTTAATAATGAGGGCATTAAGTTCGAATCAAGTATTGTGGAAACTCAGTTCTCACAGCATCCGGCAGTTGATATGTGTGCCATAGTGCCGGTTCTTGATAAGAGAATTCATGATACGGTACCTGTACTGTATGTGGTGCCTAATAATAAGAATGGCAACGGTGCTGAACAGATTAAGAATGCTCTTACGGATATATATATTAAGGGAAATAAGCTTAAAGGTACGATTTTACCTACGCAGTTTATTATTGTAGACAGAATACCCCTTAGTTCCTCCGGCAAAATCGATGTATATCACATTACAAGAAGCAGACTGGAGGGTGATGCTTACAATATTATTCCTGTTATGAAGGATGAGGAGCTTGTGGATATTAATGTTAAAAAGTCAACACAGCTTAACAGCTATACCGGAGGTAATCTTCCGGAGGGTATGGGTGTGGATTCTTCCTTTAATGTATTTGATATCTTTATGAAGAAATCTGATTTTATGGAAAAGGTAAGACTTCAGAAAAAGATAGTAAAGAGCCAAAAGGAAAATTTACAGAGTATCAAGAATATAATCCCGGAGTTTAAGTTGCCTAACATTGATAATGATATTAACGGAATGCCGAAGGTAGGTGACCTGCCTAGGGCACTGCAGGGGTTGGTAGCTGTGTTCACAGTGCTTATGTCAGATCAGTCAATGAGTGATACGGATTTTGAAGAATAAAAATATTAATTATATTATAGGAGAGTTTGGTTATGAATAACGATAATACTAATACACAAGAGAGTTTTGTTGAAGTGGAGAATACATCATTTTCCGAAACAATGGATAATAATACACAGTCTGAAGGAGAAAGCTGTAAGAGCGAACAGGAAGGTGCTAATGCAGGCTTTAATCCATTTGCTTTTTTTGGACAGATGCCCAATATGAATCAGTTTATGGAAATGTTTAGTAAGATGAATCCAATGATGAATCAGGGAAGTAATCCCTTTATGGAGATGTTTAGTAAGATGAATCCATGTATGGGACAGATGCCAAATATGAATCAGTTCATGGAAATGTTTAGCAAGATGAATCCTATGATGAATCAGAATCAGGGAAGTAATCCCTTTATGGAGATGTTCAGTAAGATGAATCCTATGATGAATCAGAATCAGGGATGTAATCCCTTTATGGAGATGTTTAGCAAGATGAATCCAATGATGAATCAGGGAAGTAATCCCTTTATGGAAATGTTTAGTAAGATGAATCCATGTATGGGACAGATGCCAAATATGAATCAGTTCATGGAAATGTTCAGTAAGATGAATCCAATGATGAATCAGGGAAGTAATCCCTTTATGGAAATGTTCAGTAAGATGAATCCATGTATGGGACAGATGCCCAATATGAATCAGTTCATGGAGATGTTCAGTAAGATGAATCCAATGATGAATCAGGGAAGTAATCCCTTTATGGAAATGTTTAGCAAGATGAATCCATGTATGGGACAGATGCCAAATATGAATCAGTTCATGGAAATGTTTAGTAAGATGAATCCAATGATGAATCAGAATCAGGGAATCCCTGTAAAGCTGCTTCAGTTGATTTTGAATATGGATTCTACTCCTGAAGGACTATCCAAATTTCAGAAGCTTTTGGATATGATGTTTAACTCATACTCAAAGGCGTATGCACCAGATGATAAAGAATAGGAACAGGGAAGCTTATGAAGAATAAAACTCAATTAAAAGCCGCAGATACTGATAAGCGTGCGTGGAAATATCTGTATGATTATAACAGTGCATCCAAGGAGAGTCTGCAGAAAACGGCAATTATTGACGGTAACAGAAGCATAACCTTTGAGGAAATGTTTAAGCAGATTAATAGATACGGCTCAGTATTTTCGGCGTTGAATATGACCGGTAAGAATCACTCAAGAGTGGGTATTGTCGGTACTGCATCAGCAAATGTACTGTATTCGATTTATGGACTTAATATGACAGGGGCAGAGGTATCAGTTCTGGGATTGTTTTTCTGCTTAAGTATTAAGAAACTGCTTCAAAGTGTAAAGAATGAGAAGCTTACTGATCTGATTCTTACAGATGATATTATACAGCCTGAAGTATTTATGCAGATATATAGTCTTAAAAATCAATATGGGCTTAATAATGTACTGTATCTTCACGTTCCCATAGACGGTGCCTGTGTGGAGCAGATGTATTCTAATAGTCATGAGGTTAAATACAGCTATATTAAGTGCTGGATTGCTCCTGTATGTATGGAAACATTACTGTGTCAGTATGGAGATGGAGAAATTGATTATGCTGATAATGAGAGCGGTGATACCTCATTTATTCTGCATACCTCCGGAACCAGTACAGGAACGGGTAAACCGATTCCGTTGTCTGATAAAGGTTTGAATTTTTTTGGAAAATGCTATAGTCAGCTTCAGGGAATTGATGAACTGACAAAGGATGCTGTATGTGCGGTTACAATTGATTTTAGCAATGCTTACAGCCTGGTCAATCAGGTTCATGCTGTACTTGCGATAAATGGGACGATTGTTCTTACACCGGGAGTTACTATGAATCCTCAACTGTATAAAGCAATTTCAGCCTATGGGGTTACAGTAATGTTCTGCACCTCGATAACTCTGGAAACCTGGATTAGATATCCCGAAATTGTTCACATGGATTTTACAACACTTCGTGGTGTTATTATAGGTGGAAGTTATATATCCGCGGATGATAAAAAACGTTATACAGAATTTCTTAAAAAGCATGGTGCCAAGGAAGTGACTATAATCAACGGATATGGTCTGAGTGAGGTAGGTGGTGCATGCATATTGTCATCTACTGATATAACGGATGAATCTGTAGGTTATCCAATGCCCGGTATTGAGGTGTGTCTGTACCATGAGGAAACAGGTAAATGTTTGACCATCGAGGATGCACCTGCAAGCGGAATTCTCTATATTCGTTCCGAAGCAATGACCTGTGGAGAACTTGATGGTAAGGAGTTAGTTAAGACAGAGGTAGTTAACGGTAAGAAATATATTTCCTCCAACGATCTGGTTCGTATGGATGAGACCGGTAAAATACAGTATTTGGGAAGAGCTAACCGCTTCTTCTTAAATAAAAAAGGTTTCAAATATGAAACCGGCAGGGTGGAGGTAGCTTTTGCAGGCCAGCCGGGAATAGAGAATTGTGCCATTGTATCTTCTTATGACAAGATACTCCATGACAATATTCCTATGCTGTGTATTAAAACTTTAAATCATGATGACAATGAATTACAGACTGTTGCAGAGGCTTATAGAAATATATTTGTTAGGGAACGCAGTCTTGATATTAGTCAAATTCCTCCTCGAGTCATGATAGTTGAGAATCTTCCCAGAAATGCCAATGGAAAGGTGGATATTTTCAGAATAAACAACGGTGAAACTGTTGGGGAAAAATATTCTGTTGAGACTGTGTCGGAGTCAGATTCGATTATTGACTTTACCTTCACTCCTATAGTGGAGGAGAATATGCTGAAAAGTCTTATGAATGAAGTATATAAGGATATTGAGGATACGAAAACCTTTTTGCATAATCAGAATGATAACAGCAGTATAGGTTTTGAACAGAATCTTGGCCAGGATTACGGCTTTAGTGTTAGTCAGAGTATGCCTTATTTCTACATGATGTATTTTCAATATATGTATCAGATGTGTTCAAGACGCTATAATGCTAATCTCAAATATATGAATATGGCTGCACAATATATGTACCAAATGTTATGGCTTTTTTGGAAGAAATAGTTTAGGTACAGTATGATAACCCTTCTCTCTATCGGGAGGGGTTATTTTTATATCCGGAATGAGCCGGGTAAAGGTCAGTATATGATTGTTTGATTAATTTTTTGTGAAAAGATTATATAAATTTAGTGTCACATTTGCGGATAAATGTTATAATTCTAATAGTGGATTAATGCTACAAAACAATGAAACGGAGAAATCCTCTCATATATGAGAATTGTAGGTGTGGGATTTGTTTTGATTGGACAAGAGGAGGCTTGATTATGGGTAAGTTTACTAAGGTTCTGGCTGCTGTATTATCCGGTGCAATGATAGTAACCGGAACTCCCGTGACAACGTGGAATGTGTATGCTGCTGATTTGGACAGTGGTTCACAGGAAATTATGATACAGAATTCTGAGGAGCTGTTAGCAACTGAGGATACGGAGATTGTAGACGATTTGTTACAGGTTGATGATGAGGGTGCGCAGGATGAGTGCCTTAATACCCGGGATATTCTCCTTAACCTAGACGATAGTGATAACAGCTCAGACATCAAAGATGAACTTGCAGATAACGTTGATGAAGAGGATTTAGATAACGTTATTGAGGACATAGATACAACAGACCGGCCTGTTAATAGCATGGAAAGCACTAGCTGCGATGCTATATCAGATAATGATATTACTGCTTCGTCGCTGTTAGATACAGAAAAGGGTATTTTATTTTCTTCTGTAGTCTGTTTGAGATTTGGAGAAGATTATGCAGACTGTGTTGATTATGATGAGGAAAAGGCAAAATCGGAGCTTGGAATAGTGCCCGATAGTGTTGACATACTATGTTTATCTAATCTTTCAGCAGTACCTGAAGATGAGGTGGACATTACATATGTTAACAATAGATCCTGTGGAGTGGCAGGAGTAATAATCACGGCAAAGAAGGACAGTAAGCTCTATACCGGAGCTACAGCAACCTATTTTACGATTAAAGGAACTGAGATTTCCGATACTGATAAGGTTAAGATTGATACAGGAGCCGCTAAGGTATTTTGGAATAACAGTTCAACAGAAGATACATTGCCTGAGATATCTGTTAATAAGATTAATTCTGATAATTCCATTACACCGCTTAAGCCGGCTACAAGCTATTCCGAGGAGAAGGGCTGGAATGGAGATTATAAGATTGTGGCTGTTAATGCCAAGGCACCGGGAACTGCTGTTGCTACTGTAGTGGGAGTAGGTGCTTACACCGGTGTTAAAGCTATTAAATATACTATTCTTTCAAATGACATTTCTAATGGGGAATCAGGGATAGAAATCAATTGCGATGATTCGGAATGTATATATAACGGAAAATCACAGCATCCTGGCATAAATATTACAGGTCCTTCAAGGACTTTGGATTATGGTAAGGATTATACCGTAACTGTAAAAAATAATAAAAATGCATATATGAAGAAGCCCGGGGATTATGGCTTTAACGCTAAGAAGGCTCCTCAGGTGACAATAAAGGGCAAGGGCTTATTTACAGGTACCAAGACAGTTTATTTTACAATTAAGCCTTATGAGTTGTCAGAAGCATCAACCATTGTTGAGGTTCCATCAGTTAAGTATACAGGTAAGCCTGTTACTGTTAAGCCGGTTGTTAAGGTGCGACTATTTAATGAGGATGGCTCCGAAAGGATAGTAACGCTTAAGGAAAAAACAGATTATTACAAGCTTACTGCCGGTTCCTTCGACAATAATATTGCGACAGGTAATGATGCATCAGTTACGATAAAGGGTAAGGACGGATCTAATTATACAGGTAACGTCACTGCTAACTTTACTATTGCTAATAATAGTATTTCAGCCAAGAAGGCGTTTGTATTTGGAACAATAGGAAACAGAGAATTTACAGGCGAGCCAATAGAACTTACTCAGGAGGAAATCAACAAGCTGGTTATGGTGGCGGTTAATGGTAAAGCGCCTGCCAATCCCTTAGATGCAGTTTATCTCAAATGTGGAGAGGATTATCGCTTGTCCTATAGCAATAATACTAATGCAGGTAAAGCAACGGTAACAATAACCGGAATTGGTCAGTATTACGGAAGCAAGAAGCTCACCTTTAAGATTACTCCACGAAACAATCTTAATATTAAGTCATCTTTTGAATTCCTGAATGGTGAAAAGAATATTGATATTAAAGAGAATAATGGTATATATGATTCTAATGAAACAGTACCATATACAGGATATGCCATTAAGCCAAGTAGCTTTAGGCTGTATGATAATATTACCAGCTATACCCTGGTGGAGAAGAAGGATTACACACTTAAGTACTCCAATAATACAAATGTATCGTCCAAATCACCTGCTAAGGTAACCATAACCTTTAAGGGCAATTATTCAGGTAAGGCTGCAGTGACCTACAAAATAACCGGTTGGGATATTTCTGACAATTTGATATATTGGCTTGATGATGCATTGTATTTTACGTCCGAAAAACCGGACATATTATGCAATGGAGGAAAAGCAATTAAGCCGGATATGACTTTTGAAAATAAAAATACATATCAGGTAATCAATAAGAAAGCTCTTAAGATTTCTTATTCCAATAATAAGA
This sequence comes from Lachnospiraceae bacterium, assembly GCA_045627745.1. Classification (GTDB taxonomy): domain Bacteria; phylum Bacillota; class Clostridia; order Lachnospirales; family Lachnospiraceae; genus UBA2868. The sequence continues at coordinate 12,856 of JAZQOI010000055.1, forward strand.
AGGTGTCAGAGACTACCGGTTCATCGGCAGTAATAACAATATCGCCTAAGAATAAGAATCTGACAGGTGTGGTTCAGATTAAGTTCAATATACTTGCTATTGATATCAGCAATGCAACTATAAGTAATATATCAACTCAAAAAATAAATCTGAATTTAAAGGATATTAAAGCTATTCTGAAATCAGGCTTTGGTAAGGTTGAACCTAAGATAACTGTTACCTACAATAATAAGAAGCTTAAACAGGGTGTGGATTATACCATTAAGTATATGAATAATACAAATATTGGTGTAGGTAAAGTCGTTGTTACAGGCATAGGTTATTATACCGGTACGTTGGAAAAGGAGTTTATTATTATCTAAATAAGAGTGGCTCCTTTTATATCAATTGATTCATAGTTGAAATGTAACCTCACAGAAATAATACGCTCCATAATACAAATACTGCCCTAAGGGTGTGTAAATTGTATTGTGGGGCGTATTTTTTTCACGATTTTCTTTTGCTATATTTTTTTTAAGATACATTAATATAACCGGAAGCGGACAAGCCACTTTGGTTTCGTATTTTAAATAAAATAATAGGAAAGGAGTAAATTCAATTGAATTGTAGGTGATAGCTATGAATGAAATTATTTTGACAAAGGACAATTTTGAACAAGAGGTTTTGAAAAAGAATAGGACTGTTGTTGTTGATTTTTTCGCAAATTGGTGCGGCCCCTGTAAGGCAATGAACTCAATTCTTGAAAGACTTATGAGGGAATCGGGTGACAGTATAATTGTTGGTAAAATCAATATCGATGAAGAGGAAGAGCTTTCAAATCTATACAGGGTACTCAGTATTCCCACAATTAAGATTTTCCATAATGGAAAGATTGCTGCAAGCGCTGTGGGCTTTACACCCTACGAAAAGCTTATGGATATGATTTCAAAAGCAAAGAGCAAATCTGCTGAATGACTTTGTGGAAAGGAATATGGATGATTAGAATAGCTTTTTTTGATGCAAAGGAATATGATATTAAATCCTTTGATGCACAAAATACAAATAATGAATTTGAAATAGTTTACTACGAAACGAGACTTATGCATGATACTGTAAAGCTAGCGAAGAACTTTGATGTGATATGTGTTTTTGTGAACGATATATTGGACAGATATGTTATTGATGCTTTGACAGAATACAAGGTTAAGTTAATTGCTTTAAGGTGCGCCGGTTACAACAATGTGGACGTTCAATATGCCGATGGCAAAATAAACATTGTTCGTGTTCCTGCCTATTCGCCCTATGCTGTAGCTGAGCATACAATGGCACTGCTGTTAACCTCTGTCAGAAGAATTCATAAGGCATATATAAGAACCAGAGATTTTAATTTTAGTTTAAAGGGACTGACCGGTTTTGACTTACACAATAAAACAGTGGGAGTTATTGGTACCGGAAGAATCGGTAAATGCTTTATCGATATATGCAGAGGATTCGGAATGAATGTGTTGGCATATGATAAATATCCTGCTCTTGATGCAACACAAATATATGTACCATTAAAGGAACTGTTTGAGAAAAGTGATATTATTTCGCTTCATTGTCCGCTGACAGAGGAAACAAAGCATATTATTAATTCACAGAGTATAGAGCTCATGAAGGATGGGGTTATTATTTTAAATACCTCAAGAGGTGCATTAATTGATTCTGAAGCATTGTTAAGCGGAATTAAAAGCCGTAAGATTGGTGGGGCTTGCCTGGATGTATATGAGGAGGAATCTGAGGTGTTTTTTAATGATTATTCAGGGCATATTGTTGATGATGATATATTAGCACGATTAATTTCCATGCCCAATGTAATCGTAACCTCACATCAGGCTTTTTTAACCAAGGATGCACTGTGGAATATAGCAGAAACGACTTTTGCAAATATACGTGAGTACTTTGACGGTGGGCAATTAAAAAATCAGGTGGGTAACCGCACAAAAGCTAAATGAAATAAATGATTTTAGGAGGAAATTTTGTATGGATATTAGAAAGTGTATTAGAAAGTATGATGTAAATAAAAATGAAATAATAGGAATACTTGCAGGGACTGCTGTTATTGTGGGACTCCTGGTATTTATACTGGGGCGCAATAAGAAGAAGTCAACGGAAGATACTATGTGTGAAGAAGAGAAGATAGATATTAAATTAACAGATGAATAAGTGAAGTGGTTGTCCCCCTAATCTAAGGTTTTCGTAGGTGAGGGGGACAATTTTGTTTCAGTGTTCAATTAAAATTATGACATGATGTTGGGGTCAAAAGGTATTTTGCCCCCAACGATACCGGATTTCTCCGCTCTACGAGCTCTCGAAATCCTCAAAACATTCAAAATCCGCTCATTTTTCTGCAAAAAATGGCTACTTTTTCATGTTTTGGCGGGTC